>JAICHZ010000029.1 GCA_025924655.1 Pseudonocardiaceae bacterium
CAACGCAGGCCGCTCCGGGCAGCCGACAGATCACGAACAAGGCACCACGGCCGGTCGAGTTCAGAGTCAGACCACCCGGAACGACCTACCACACCATCATCACTGATGTGCCCCACAATCATCACTGTCGAGTTCACGACGCATGGAATCGCTGAGCTGCAACACTGGGTTAGAACGGCTGTGCGGTTTCGGGGTAGGGGAGGAGTGGGCGATGACGACGCAGGAGGGCATCGGGCTAGAGCTGCTGGCTGCGGAGTTCACCGCGCTGCTCGGGCCTGCCGCGGTGATCACCGACCGGCAACGCCTGCGCACCTACGAGTGTGACGGGCTGGCGCAATATCGCGTGGTACCGGGGCTCGTCGTGCTGCCGGAGTCCGCCGAACAGATCGCCGCGGTGGTCCGGGCCTGCGCTGCCGCGACAGTGCCGTTCGTGGCCCGTGGCTCCGGTACCGGGCTGTCCGGCGGCGCACTGCCACACGCGCAGGGAGTTCTGATCGTGACCTCCCGGATGCGCCGAATCCTGGAGATTGACCCCGCCAATGAGCGTGCGATCGTCGAGCCTGGTGTGATCAATCTCGACGTCACCAGAGCCGCCGCACCGCAGGGCTGGTATTTCGCGCCAGACCCGTCCAGCCAGCAGATCTGCTCGGTGGGTGGCAACGTCGCGGAGAACTCCGGTGGGGCGCACTGCCTGAAGTACGGATTCACCACCCACCACGTGCTCGGCGCCGAGGTCGTCACCCCAGACGGGGAGCTGGTGTGGCTGGGCGGCACGACCCGCGATGCGCCCGGATATGACCTGCTCGGCGCATTCGTGGGCAGCGAGGGCACCCTCGGGATCGCCACCAAGATCGCAGTGCGGCTGTTGCGGGAACCGGAGTCGGTACGTTGCCTGCTCGCCGCCTTCCCCGGCGTGGATGAGGCAGGTACCGCGGTGTCGGAGATCATCGCCGACGGCGTCACTCCAGCGGCTATCGAGATGATGGACGCATTGGCGATCGAGGCGGCGGAGGCCGCCGTGGCGTGCGGGTACCCCGAGGGCGCTGGTGCGGTGCTCATCGTCGAGCTGGACGGTCCGGTCGCCGAGGTCGACCACACCTTCGCTGCCGTGCAACGGCACTGCACCGGCGCGGGTGCCTTCGAGATCCGGGTAGCCCGCGACGCTGCCCAGCGCGCGCTGTTCTGGAAGGGCCGTAAGTCCGCGTTCGCCGCAGTTGGCCGGATCAGCCCTGACTACATCGTCCAAGACGGGGTGATCCCCAGAACGGCGTTGCCGGCGGTGCTGCGCAAGATCGCCGATCTGTCGGCCGGTACCGGGATCCGGGTAGCCAACGTCTTCCACGCCGGGGATGGCAACTTGCACCCGCTGGTTCTGTTCGACGAGGCCAAACCCGGCGAGGCGCAGGCCGCGGAGGAGGTCTCCGGGGCGATCCTCGATTTGTGCATCGAATACGGTGGTTCGATCACCGGCGAGCACGGCGTCGGCTCGGATAAGGCTCGATACATGCCGCGGATGTTCACCGCTGAGGACCTGGATACCATGCAGCGACTGCGCTGCGCCTTCGATCCTGCCGGGGTATGCAATCCCGGCAAGGTGTTTCCTACTCCCCGGCTGTGTGGGGAAGTGCCGGGCAAGCACAAGGGTGTCCATCCGCTGCAAGCCGCCGGCCTGGCAGAGCAGTTCTGATGGTCACCTCCACAATCGGCGGGTTGCAAGCGGCCTGCGATGACGTGGCGCAGGCCACCGCTGCCGACACGGTGGATGATGTGCCGGCGCGCTGGGTGGCCCGCCCCGGGAGCACCGAGCAGGCCGCGGCGGTGCTGCACACGGCGGCCGAGCTGGGGCTGCGGGTGGTCGCGCGAGGCAGCGGCAGCCGGCTGGCTTGGGGCGTCGCGCCGACCGCGGTGGACCTGATCGTGGACACCAGCCGGATGAACGCGGTGCTCGCCCATGCCGCTGGTGACCTGGTCGTCACCGTGCAGGCCGGCGTGCCGATGGGCACCCTGCAGCGTGTATTGGCGCCGCATCGGCAGCGGCTGGCGCTGGACTATGACAATCCCGGGAGCACCATCGGGGGCACCATCGCCACCGCTGCGTCGGGTCCACTTCGCTACCGGTTCGGCTCGGTGCGCGACCTGCTCATCGGCATCACCGTGGTACTCGCCGACGGCAGCATCGCCCACTCCGGGGGCAAGGTGGTGAAGAACGTCGCCGGTTACGACCTCGGCAAGCTCTACACCGGCTCGCTGGGCACCCTCGGTGTGATCACCGAGGCGGTGTTCCGGCTGCATCCGGTGCCCGAGGCGAGGCGTTGGATCACCGTGTCAGCTGCCGACGCCACGCACGCCGCAGCCGCCATCGCCGCGGTCCGGGGCTCCCAACATGACCCGGTGGCCCTGGAAGTGGACCGCGTCGCGCCGGGTGGACCAGTGACCGTGGCAATCGCTGTCGAAGGCGTCGCAGGGGGCATCGGTGCCCGCGCCGATGCTGTTGCGGACCTGGTCGGCTCGGCGGCCGGGACGCCGGCCACGGTGAGCGAACGGCCACCGGACTGGTGGGGTCGTGCGCCGCATCCGCCGCAGGGTCCCGCCGCGACGGTCACCGGCGAGCCCACCGGACTGGCTGACCTGCTCGCTAAGACCCCGGGCACATTGCGTGGCAGCGCCGGGGCCGGCGTGCTCGTCGCCGGCCTGGATGACGGTGACCGGCTGGGTGCCGAGCTGGCGCAGCTGCGCGGGATCGCCCACCGGCACGGCGGCAGCGCGGTGCTGCGGTGCGCGCCTCCGAAGGGCAAAGCCGATCTTGATGTGTGGGGGCCGGTGCCCGCACTAGCGTTGATGCGCCGGCTGAAGGACCAGTTCGACCCGGAGCACCGGCTTTCGCCTGGACGGTTCGTGGGAGGGATCTAAATGAGTGCGGGCGCTTTCGATGCCCACCACCCGCCGCAGCCTGAGCTGATCAAGGACTGCGTGCACTGCGGCTTCTGCCTGCCGTCGTGTCCCACCTACGTGCTGTGGGGGGAGGAAATGGATTCACCGCGGGGGCGCATCCACCTGATGAAGTCCGGCCTGGAGGGTGAGCCTCTTTCGGCGTCGATGGTGGGGCACTTCGACGCCTGCTTGGGGTGTATGGCCTGCGTGCCGGCCTGCCCGTCTGGTGTGCAGTACGGCACGCTAATCGCTGAGACCCGTGCTCAGGTGCATCGCCGCTACCCGCGGTCCCGCCGGGATCGGCTGCTCCGCGAGGCGATCTTCTGGTTGTTTCCCTACCCGAAACGGTTGCGGGCATTACGCGGGCCGCTGGCGTTGTACCAGCGCAGCGGACTTGACCGACTGCTGCGGCGCACCGGGCTGCTGGACCGGTTACCGCCGACGCTGCGGGTGATGGAGTCACTGACCCCGACGGTGACCCGGCGCCACCCGCTGCCGGAGCGGGTACCCGCCTCGGGCCAGCGCCGGGCGGTGGTGGGGATGCTCACCGGCTGCGTGCAGGACGCGTTGTTCCCGGAAGTCAATGCCGCCACCGCGCGGGTGCTCGCCGCTGAGGGCTGCGACGTCGTGATTCCCCCCGGCCAAGGCTGCTGCGGGGCGTTATCGCAACACATGGGACGGGAGGAGGAGGCGATCAGCTTCGCCCGGGCGCTGATCCAGCGCTTCGAGGCCGCTAAGGTGGATCATGTCGTGGTCAACGCCGCGGGCTGTGGCTCGGCGATGAAGGAGTACGCGCACCTGCTGCGCGACGACCCCGACTACGCCGAGCGCGCACAGAGTTTCGTCGAGCGCACCCGCGATGTCTCCGAGCTGCTCGTCGAGCTCGGGCCGGTGGCGGCGCGGCACCCGCTGGACGTCACGATCGCTTACCACGATGCCTGCCACCTCGGGCACGCCCAAGGTGTCCGGTCGCAACCCCGCGCGCTGCTGCGAGCCATCCCAGGATTGAGGCTGACCGAGATCGCCGAAGCGGATCTGTGCTGCGGTTCGGCGGGGGTCTACAACCTGCTCAACCCCGAGCCAGCCACCGAACTGGGGGACCGCAAAGCGCGTAACGTGCTCGCCACCGGAGCATCGTTGCTGGTGACCGCCAATCCGGGTTGCCTGATGCAGATCGCGGCCAGCGCCCGACGGATGGGCAAGCCCCTGGCCCTAGCGCACACTGTCACCGTGCTGGACGCCTCCATCCGCGGTGTGCCGTTGTGATCCGACCCTCCCCGCCGGACCTCCCGAGCGCCGCAGGCGTCCGACGCCGGTTGTCGTCCCAGGCCAGGCGCAGTGAGCTGCTCGACGCGGCGCTGCGGGAGTTCGGTAGCCGGGGTTATTACCTGACCCAGATGGAACACGTCGCTGCCACCGCCGGGGTGAGCAAGGCGCTGGTCTACCAGCACTTCCCGAGCAAGGAGGAGCTCTTCGCCGCGGTCACCGAGCAGGTCGTGGAGGGCTTCATGAGCCGGCTGCCCGAAGTGCTGGGCAATGCCGGCGACGCGCTCGGCGCCTGGCGCGGCGCGGTCCGGCTGTTGTGCGACGTGGTTACCGAACGCCCGGAAGCCTGGGCGCTGGTCGCCCGACATCTGGACAACCCGGAGCTCGGTGCGTCGCTGCGCGGACTCCGGGATCAGGTCACCGAGGTGTTCGCGGGAGTGCTCGCCAGCTACTACTCCCCTGAGCGGGGGAGTACGGCGTCGCCGGAGGAGGTGCTGGAGCAGGCCCGGCTCACCGTCCCGCTGGTCGTCGGCGCGCTGCAGGGACTGATGTCCTGGTGGTTGGACCACCCGGAGGTGCCGCGGGCGAAGGTCGAGGCGCGGGCGGTGGACTTCGGATGGTTGGGCCTGGACCGGATCCGCCGCGGTGAGTGGCTCCCCCTTGCCGGTGACTGACGAGTCAGTTATCTTAGAGTTCACCCCCTTACGCATGGAGTTCACCCGCTTGTCCAGGAGGTCGCAGATGTCCACGGCTAGTGCAGTTGGCGCGACGACCAGTCAAGTTCCGGACCGGGAGCACACCGCGCAGCGGTTGCTGCGGACCTCGGCCAAGCATTCCTACGACCCGGCCGTCGAAATCGACTGGGACGCACCGCTGGCGCCGGACCGCTACTACTTGGACCCGCACCGCAGCTCGCTCTACGGCACGCCGCTATGGGAACGGATGAGCGAGGATCAGCGAATCGAGCTGACCAAGCACGAGTTGGCGAGCCTTTACAGTGTCGGCATCTGGTTCGAGACGATCCTCATGCAGATGCTTGTACGGCACATATACGACCGTCCCACGGGTAGTGCGCACGCCCGGTACGGGTGGACCGAGATCGCCGACGAATGCCGGCACTCGGTGATGTTCTCCCGGGCTGCGGAGAAATTCGGTGGTCCGGAGTACCGCCCCGGTTGGATGGTCCACCAGCTCGGACGGTTGTTCAAGACGACCTCCAACGGCACCCTGACCTTCGCGGGGACGATCTACGTCGAGGAGATCCTCGACGCCTTGCAGCGCGAGCAGATGGCGGATGAGTCACTCCAGCCGATCGTCCAGAAGATCTCGTGGATCCACGTCGTCGAGGAGGCCCGCCACATCCGCTACGCCCGTGACGAGACGCTGCGGCAATGGCCCCGGCTGGGCTGGCTGGGCCGCGCCTACAGCCGCTTGATCCTCGCCGTGGTGGTGTATTGCTCCACCGTCAGCCTGATCGATCCGAACGTGTATGCGGCGGTCGGGCTGGACGTCAAGGAGGCCGTCGCAGCGGCTGCCGCAAACCCGCACTGGCGCAAGACCAAGCAGTTCGCCGCACGCCGGGTCATCAAGTTCTTCAACGAGGTGGGACTCATCGCCGGCCCCGGAAAACTGCTCTGGCGTCGCGCCGGAGTGCTATGACGGCTGCGCACATCAGTCGGGACTCGCTGAGTGGCGCTCGGGCGGAACAACCAGGTCCAGATCCGTCTGTGGGAAGTCATCTCCGGTGCACAGCAGCGGGCGTCTCGCGAGTCGGCAGGTGGCATAGGTCAAGCAGTCTCCGAAGTTCAGCGCGGCAGGGTGGCGTCCCTTGCCGTAGCGGGTGAATGCGTCGACCGCGACCGGCCAGTGCGCAGCTGTGTACGGGATGGTCTCGATACCGGCCTCATACAGCAATCGCGCCAGCAGCGACCTACCCGCGACCCCAAGGCGGGCGGTGAGCACGATGCCGGTCTCAGCCAGGGCCGGTGCGCCCACTCCGACGACGGGCGCTGTCGCCAGGTACTCCACGAGCATCTGGTGCTCCGGCTCCATCAAGACAATCGCCACCAGTGTCGAGCTGTCGACGATCACACGCCCTCCGGGCCGTAGCCGAGAATGGCTTCGCGTTGCCGCTTGCTCAGCCCGCCGCGCACTTCCACCGGGACCTGCGGCCACACCTCCTCGACAAGGAAGCGGTGCAACCGATCCGCCGGGTCGTCAGCCTTTGCCGACGCGCGAAGCCGGTCGAGCCGCTCTCGGAGGGCACGCCGCACCGCCGCTGTCTTGGTCTCACCAGCCAACGCCGCGACCTCGCCGGCAAGCCGTTCGGTCTCAGGATCCTTGATATTGAGCGCCATATCCACCATGGTACCCGTAACATGTAGCATGGTGGAATTCGCACCGAAGGCCGCGTAGTACTGGGTATGCGGGACCTGGTTGCATGTCTCGCGGCGACACCGCGGAAACGCATCCGTTACATGCCCGTAACATCGCGCCCCACGGTCGTAACCAACCGGACCGATGATTCCCGAGATGGACAGCGGAAACACGGCGTTCGTGCTGGTCTGTGCGGCGTTGGTGATGCTCATGACGCCGGGCCTGGCCTTTTTCTACGCCGGCATGGTGCGGGCCCGCAGCGCGCTCAACATGATGATGATGAGCATGGTGACGCTGGGTGTCGTCGGGCTGATCTGGGTGTTGTTCGGCTTCTCGCTGGCGTTTGGCGACTCCCACGCCGGGCTGATCGGCGGGTTCGGCTTCGCCGGCTTGCGGGTGCCCGGGTTAGTGGTCGGGAAAGGTCTTCCGCTAGCAGCCTTCGCCATGTTCGAGCTGATGTTCGCGATCATCACCGCGGCGCTGCTGTCCGGGGCGATCGCCGACCGGGCGAGGTTCTGGTCCTGGACGGTGTTTATCGCGCTGTGGACGGTGGTGGTCTATGTCCCGCTGGCTCACTGGATCTTCGCGTTCGACGGTTTCTCCGGTGCCCACGGCGGCTGGCTGGCGAACCGGCTGGGCGTGCTCGACTTCGCCGGGGGTACGGCGGTCGAAGTCAACTCCGGGATGTCCGCGCTTGCGCTGGCGTTGGTCCTGGGCCGACGCATCGGCTGGCCGCGTCAGCCGATGCGCCCGCACAACATGCCGGCCACGCTGCTCGGCGCCGGGTTGCTGTGGTTCGGCTGGTACGGCTTCAACGCGGGTTCGGCGCTCGCCGCGGGCGCGGTCGCGGCCAACGCGTTTCTCACCACCACGGTCGCGGCGGCGGCCGCGGTACTCGCGTGGCTAGTCGTCGAACACCGCGTCGACGGCCGTCCCACCAGCCTCGGCGCGGCGTCGGCTGCGATCGCCGGGCTGGTCGGCATCACCCCGGCCTGCGGCTATGTCGACACGTTCGGCGCGATCGTCATCGGGTTGGCCTGCGGCGTGGTCTGCCAGCTCGCGATCCGGCTCAAATACCGGCTGGACTACGACGATTCGCTCGACGTGGTCGCCATCCACGGCGTCGGCGGAACGATCGGGCTGCTCCTGACTGGGCTGTTCGCGACCACCGCCGTCAACTCCGCGGGCGCGAACGGGCTGTTCTACGGGGGTGGGAGCGGCCAGCTCGGTAGGCAGGCCGTCGGGGTGCTGGTGGCCGCCGGGTACGCGTTCGTGGTCACCTTCGTCCTCGCCTGGCTGGTCCGTGCCACGATGGGGTTCCGGGTCGACCCCGAGGTCGAGACCGAGGGCATCGACGAAGCCGAGCACGCGGAGAGCGCATACGAGTTCTCGCCGCTCACCACCCCGGGTCGCGGCACGGTGTTGCCGTCCGCCACCGCGGCGACAGGTACATCGCTCACGAGCGGGGCGAGTACATCCTCAGTGAGCCGCACGTCATAGACCTGGCCGCACCGTCGCCCGCGTCACGACGTTGAGCGCCTACGCGCTGCTGGATAAGACGATCCAGCTGTCGCGCTGCCTGACCGATCCCGGACTCGCAGACGCGATCCCCGAGGAGGGGGCGAGGAACGCCATGCTGATCCTGGACCTGCCGCAGGACCGACGTACGACTGGCACACGGGCCGACGATCCGGTGGGCGATGACTGAAAGCACGAGACCTGAGGTGCCACGACGCATACCCGTGCGCCGGTGCGGCAGGCACAACATCGCTGGCAAGGAAAGCAGGCTGACATGAGGGCATTTATCGTCGAGCGCTACGGGAAAAACGGCCTCCGGGCTGGCGAGGTGTCAGAACCCGAGCTGCGAGACGGCGACGTTCTGGTCCGGGTCCGCGCCGCCGGCGTCAACCCGTTGGACTCGAAGATCCGGGACGGCGAGTTCAAGCTCATCCTGCCCTACCGTCCGCCGTTCGTGCTCGGGCACGACGTCGCCGGCGTCGTCACGCGCGTGGGACCCGATGTGCGGAACTTCACGGTGGGCAACGAGATCTACGCGCGACCCGGCAAGGACCGCATCGGGACGTTCGCGGAGCTCATCGCGCTTGACCAGGACGACCTCGCGCTCAAGCCGACCTCACTGTCCATGCAGGAAGCGGCCGCGGTGCCCTTGGTGGGCCTGACCGCATGGCAGGCACTCGTCGAGCGCGCGAAGGTGACCGCTGGCCAAAAGGTCCTCATCCACGCCGGCTCCGGCGGCGTGGGAACGATGGCGATCCAGCTCGCCAAGCACCTGGGCGCGACCGTCGCGACGACCACGAGCACTGCGAACGTGGACTGGGTGAAAAGCCTCGGCGCTGATGTCGTCGTCGACTACAAGAAGGACGACTTCGCCACGGTCTTGTCCGACTACGACGTCGTCCTGGACTCACGGGGAGGTGAGACACTCGAGAAGTCGTTGACCGTGGTTAAGCCCGGCGGGCTGGTGATCGGCATCGGCGGCCCACCGGATCCCGACTTCGCCAACGAGCTCGGAGCGCCATGGTTCGTGCGCATGGCCATGACCCTACTGAGCCGTCGCATCCGCATGCGGGCCAAGCGCCGCGGCGTCAGATACTCGTTCCTGTTCATGCGCGCCAGCGGGGCGCAGCTGCAAAAGCTCACCACGCTCATCGACGACGGACACCTCCGGCCGGTCGTGGACCGGGTCTTCCCGTTCGACGCGACGCTCGAGGCGGTCGCGTACGTCGACCAGGGGCGCGCCAAGGGCAAGGTCGTCGTCACGCTGGACTCGCGCGAAACCTCGTCGTCGCACGTCAGCGAAGACACTGTCCGCAACCCCCGCAGATGACGATCCGATAAGCGACATTATGACAAATCTGTGGGGTCCCCTGCCTACTGATCAACCGCGCTAAGGTCGTCTCGGTGCACAGCCTGAATAACGCTCACCGACAGACCTGCTACTCGCTACGGATGCACTGGGCGCCGGCGGGGCAGCGGCCGTCGTTGCGGAGTGCGACGTCGCGGCCGTCGTCGAGATCCTGAGTTTCACCACGACTCTGTCTGTGGCTGTCGATCGCGACGTCACGGTGTTTCCCTACCGATGGCACGATGATCGAGCCGAGGCCTTCGCTGCTGCACATCATGCGACCCTGGCCGTCGGGCGATCGGTGGCACTGCCTGGGCAGGTGAGCCTTTCTCCGCACAGCGTTCGCGCTGCTGCCTTCCTGGAACGACTCGTGTTGCCCTCACCGAACGGCTCGACAATCAGCTTCGAGCTCGCTGCGGCAGTCCCGGACGTAATCGGAGTCAGCCTGCGCAACCGTCAAGCAGCCGCAAAGTGGTTGCTCCAACGTCGCCAACGGCAGCCGACGCTGCGGATCGCGGTAATCGCCGCGGGCGAGCGGTGGCCAGACGGCAGTCTCCGACCCGCAATTGAGGATCAGTGGGGAGCCGACTGCGCGGCCCGGATCGGCGTGGCGCCGAACCAGCGATGCGACGCCGATGCACGTGACGAGTCCGGTCTAGCACCTACCCAGCAAACGTGCCGTCGGTCGGATCAGTACGCGGTCGACCGCCCACGACCACGATCACTCCCCCTTTAACCGCGACTCTCAGCGTGCCGCGGAGGCGGCCGATGTATGGCATTGTAGCCACTATCCGGGAGTCCCAAGATGAGATAATTAGCATCTCCAGCTCAGCTCCATCAAGGAGTCTTGGCCAGCTGAAGAAAGGCGAACCTCGCCATGATCCAGTGATATAAAATAAGCTTTTCCAGATCAGCTAGTGCGTGGCGGCACGGCGGTTAGTCCTGGCCTCATCGTTGCGCGTAGGTACTCGGTGTGTGACATCTACGTCGACGTTGCCGTCGGCTAGGTATTCGAAAAGCAACTCCCCGCTACGTAGTGGACCTCGCAGATTTACGTGCGGCTACTGATTGCCCGTGACGGTAAAACTGGGCAGGGTATGGGAAGCCGAATCGGCAATGCCTCCGATGCGGTGTTTTACCCCGGGGCAGACCGGGACGACTTTTCCCTAGGAGGATTTTGATGTCTGACGCACTGAGCTTTGCAGAGATCGCCGGCCAGCAGGTGGAGCTGCTGCCGGCCCGTACCGTCTTGTCGCTGTTCAACCTCGGCGGCGGCGGCGGCGCGCGTGGCGGCAATGGCGGCACCGGCGGCAACGGTGGCGCTGGCCGTGGTGGCATCGGTCTGAACGTCTTGAACATCGATGCGTTCGGTGATCAGACCAACAGCGCTGGTGACGGCAATGGTGGCGCGGGTGGCGACGCGAATGGCGGCGCTGGCGGGAACCGCCACAGCTGATGAGTCGGGGCGGTGCCGCTGGATGACTGCGTGCGGTGCCGTTGGCCAGGGAGGGGTGGTTTCGACGCGGCCATCCCTCCCATCATCGTTAGATTCGGAGTAGCGGCATGAGAGATCTAAATGGACAAGTGTCTACTCGTACCTCGAGGCCGGAGAATAATGATGCTGCCGTAAAAATGGTGGTTACGCCGTTGCTGGCAGGTTCGCCCGGACGCCGGCCAACTAACTGATGATGCACCGGGCGAGCGCCAGGTGCTCACCGGAGGCTTGGGAGCTGTTTCATGATGCAAGTCTCGTCTCACCATCTGGAAGCACTCCGCACGGTGCTGACCGGGAAGGTGATCATAGCGGAGGACGCCGACTATGACACCGCTCGCATACAGTGGAACAACGATATCGATCGCCGTCCGTTAGCGATCGCCCGCTGCGTGTCGCCGGCTGACATCGCTGCGGCACTCACCTTCGCCAGGGACCAACAATTGGACATCTCGGTGCGCGGCGGGGGCCATGCATTCTCCGGGACCGGCGTCTGCGACGGTGGACTGATGATCGACCTTAGCGCGATGCGGCAGGTCTCTATCTCCTCTTGTGCCCAGCTGGTTCAGGTGGGCGGCGGCGCTACCGTGGCGGAGCTGGACACTGCAACTCAAGTGCATGGGCTGGCGGTGCCCACCGGAGTGATCAGCCACACGGGCGTCGGGGGGCTGACCCTCGGTGGCGGCATCGGATGGCTGACCCACAAGGCGGGATTGACCATCGACAATCTGGTCTCTGCTGATGTGGTGCTCGCCGACGGGCGCTACTTGCACACCTCATCTGAGCAGCACGCGGATTTGTTCTGGGCGTTGCGCGGCGGGGGCGGCAATTTCGGCGTCGTCACGACGTTTGAGTTCCAGCTTCAGCCGGTCGGGCCAGAGGTGCACCTGGGATTGTTTTTCTGGGGCATGGATCAGGGCGAGCAGGTGCTGCGGTTGGCCCGCGACGTCGTACCAAACTTGCCCGTCGAGGCCGGCGCACAGATCGCGATCGGTCTCAATGCCCCACCAGCACCCTTCGTGCCCCCGCGCTACCACTTCACACCCGGGTACCTACTCCTCGTGGTCGGGTTCTCCTCCGCGACCGAACACGCCCAAATCGTCGCGCCAATCCGTGAGGCGCTACCGCCGCTGTTCGAGCTGGTCACTCCGATTCCCTACGTGGCGTTGCAGCGGACTCTCGATGAGACCGCTCCGTGGGGTCTCCTCGGCTATCAAGAAGTGATCTACCTTGACGAGCTGACCGACGACGTGATCTCGAGGATCGTGACTCAGCTGCCTGCCAAGCGGTCGCCGATGAGCTACTGCCTGATATTCCGCCTGGATGGAGCGTATAGCGCGGTGGGCGATGAGGAGACGGCTTTCGGCGGTCGGCGGACGCCACGCTATGTCATCAACATCGCCGGCATCGGCGCCAGCCCCGCGGTTCTGAACGCCGACCGGGCGTGGGCCAGGGCATTGTGGAGCGCGCTGCGCCCGTACGCCAAGGACTCGGGCGGTTACGTGAACTCCATGACCGACCACGACGAGGACCGGGTGCGGGCCTCTTACGGCCCGACCAAATATGGGCGGCTAGCCCGGATCAAGGCCAAATACGACCCGGCCAACGTCTTTCATCTCAACGCCAACATCAAACCCGCCTGAAACATCCGGGCGTAAGCCCATCGAGTGCATGACCTCCAGCGGCGATCCCTGCCGAATCCGACGCCAGCCGGGCGACGTACGCTTGGCGCCGGGGCGCGGCGTTGCATCGCATCTGGAGGAGATCGGCCGTGACTGACCTGGCCCGCACGCCACCCCGCGGACTGCGCACGCGCCTGTTGGTCACAGTGCTCGTGTTGGGCGTGGTGTGCGTCGCTGCCGTCGCGCTGCCGGTACCCAGCCCACTACAGATGCGCGACTGGTCGCAGTCGGTCGGCATCGCCGCGCCATTGCTCTTCCTGCTCGGACACACCGTGGCGACGGTGGCGCCGGTCCCCCGCACGGTGTTCACCCTCGCTGCCGGGTTGCTCTTCGGACCGGTGCTGGGGGTGGCCCTCTCGCTGGTGGCGACGGTGCTGTCCGCGGTGCTGGCCTTCGGTCTCGTCCGCCGGTTGGCTCGCGGACTTGTGTTGCCTCATCTGGATCACAAGGTGCTGCGGGCGGTGAATGCGCGGTTACGCCGTCGAGGCTGGCTCGCGGTGGCGTCACTGAGGCTGATCCCTGCAGTGCCCTTCTCGGTACTCAATTACTGCAGCGCGCTGTCATCGATCCGGTTTCCCCATTACCTGGCCGGTACTGTGGGCGTCCTGCCCGGCACGGTAGCGGTGGTGGTGCTCGGCGACGCACTTACTGGAACTACCTCGCCGGGCCTGCTCGCGGTTTCGCTGACCGGCGCGGCGATCGGGATGATCGGCCTGATCGCCGAAGCCCGCTCCCCCGCCTCGGTCACCCGGGCGAAGGTTGCGCCATGAACAGCGCCGCGGACCTCACCGCTGTCCAACTCGTCGCCGCGTACCGCACGGGTGAGCTGTCTCCGGTTGAGGCCATCCAGGCCGTGTTGGAGCGAGTCGATCAGCTCGACGGCCAGGTGCGCGCCTATTGCTTCGTGGACGCCGACCGTGCGCTCCAGGATGCCAAGGCATCCGAGCTGCGCTGGCAGCAGGGCCTGCCGCAGGGTCTGGTCGATGGTGTGCCGACGTCGGTCAAGGACATCTATCTCACCCAGGGGTGGCCGACCCTGCGCGGTTCGAGGTTGGTCTCCCCGGACCAGGAATGGCCGCTCGACAGTCCGTCTGTCGCCCGGTTGCGCGAGCACGGCGCGGTCCTGTTGGGCAAGACGACCACCTCCGAGCTGG
Source organism: Pseudonocardiaceae bacterium (assembly GCA_025924655.1). Classification (GTDB taxonomy): domain Bacteria; phylum Actinomycetota; class Actinomycetes; order Mycobacteriales; family Pseudonocardiaceae. The sequence continues at coordinate 13,768 of JAICHZ010000029.1, forward strand.
CCTGGAAGTGCGTCACCGATAGCCCGCTGACCGGCGTGACGGTCAATCCCTGGGACACCAGCCGGACGTCGGGCGGGTCCAGCGGTGGCAGTGCCGTGGCGGTGGCTCTAGGTATGGGTCCACTGTCGATAGGCAGTGACGGGGGTGGTGCGGTCCGCATCCCTGCGTCGTTCACCGCCACGGTGGCGATCAAGCCGACTTATGGTCGGGTGCCGCACTGGCCGGCTAGTCCGTTGGGCACCTTGATCAGCCCCGGGCCGATGGCCCGCACGGTAGCGGACACCGCGTTGCTGCTTGATGCGGTATCCGGTTACGACCCGCGAGATTGGTCCGCACTACCACCGATCACCCGCCCGTACTCCAGCGTGCTCGGCAACGGTGTGCTGGGGTTGCGCATCGCGGTGAGCCCGACGCTGGGCTATGTCGAGGTCGATCCGGACGTCGCCGATGCGGTACAGGCCGCCGCTGGAGTGTTCCGCGACCTCGGCGCGGAGGTCGAGTTCGCCGATCCGGGTTTCGCTGACTGCGCGCGGGAATTCGAGGTGCTCTGGTTCACCGCAATGGCCAAGACGGTCGAGCGCCTCACGCCACGCGAGCTCGATCTCATGGAGCCTGCGTTGCAGGAGATCGTCACACAGGGCCAGCGCTGCTCCGCGCTGGACTACCTCACCGCCGCCGCGACCAGGATGGCGATGGGCGCGACGATGGGCGCTTTCCACGAACGCTACGACCTGTTACTCACCCCGACGGTTCCGATCACGCCCTTCGTCGCGGCTGAGGAGGTGCCGATCGGGTGGCACTCGCAGCGGTGGACCAGCTGGACACCGTTCACCTACCCGTTCAACATGACCCAACAGCCTGCCGCCAGCGTGCCATGCGGATGGACCAGCGCTGGACTGCCGATCGGACTGCAGGTGGTGGGGCCGCGTCACGCCGACGACCGAGTGCTCGCCGCATGCGCGGCCTACGAGCAGGTCGAGCCCTGGGTCTACCGGCGGCCCCCGTTATTGCTCCGCTGACGGGTCAACCCCGGCCGAGTCGGGGGGTCCGGGCGGGGGTGACTGCGGACGGGTCACATGGGGCGCCGCGCCGGGTTGCCCACTGAACGCCGGCCGTGCCGAGGGTCCCAGTGACGGAATCGTCCCGACCTCCGGCCGTGGCACCTCTCTGCGGGCCACCTCCTCCGCGGCCCGCACCGCAGCGGCTACGTCCGGATCGGTAGCGGTGTCGAACCACCCGGCAACGGCCTCGTCGTCGTCCTCTGGCCGGCTGGCCGCCACGTATTCCCGGCTTGGCTCGTACCGGAACACCCCATCGTCCCCCGGCGCACCGAGCATCTTGGTGAATCCTTCAAGGGCCTTGCCGAAGTCGCTAGGCACGATCCAGACCTTGTTCGCATCGCCCTGAGCCATCTGCGGCAGCGTCTGCAGGTACTGATAGGCCAACAACTCCGGGGTCGGGCGGCCCTCTTTGATCGCGGCGAACACCTTCTCGATCGCCTTGGCCTGACCCTGCGCCTGTAGATACCTCGCGGCCCGTTCGCCCTGAGCTCGCAAGATACGAGACTGTCGCTCAGCCTCCGCGGTGAGGATCGCGGCTTGCTTAGCTCCCTCAGCGGAGAGGATCGCGGCCTGCTTCTGGCCTTCCGCGGTTTTGATCGCCGATTCGCGCTGGCCCTCGGCGGTGAGGATGGTGGCGCGCTTCTCGCGATCTGCGCGCATCTGCTTCTCCATCGAGTCCTGGATGGACGGCGGTGGGTCGATCGCCTTGAGCTCGACGCGCCCTACCCGTATCCCCCATCGTCCGGTCGCCTCATCGAGCACTCCGGACAGCTGGCCGTTGATGAAGTCCCGGGAGGTCAGGGTGTCTTCAAGGCTCATCCCGCCGACGACGTTTCGCAGCGTGGTGGTGGCCAACTGCTCGACTGCCGCGATGTAGTTGGAGATCTCGTACACCGCATCTTTCGGGTTGGTCACCTGGAAGTAGACGACGGTATCGATGTCGACCGTCAGGTTGTCCTTGGTGATCACCGATTGCGGCGGAAAGGACACCACCTGCTCCCGCAGATCGATCCGATCCCGGATCCGGTCGATGAAGGGCACCAGGAAGTTCAGCCCCGGGGTGAACGTGATGCGGTAGCGGCCGAGCCGCTCGACGACCGCGGCGGACGCCTGCGGAATCACTACTACCGACTTGACGACGGTGGCGACGATCGCCAGCACGATCACCACTAGGACCACGAGCAGCGCAACACTCATGAAGGCTCCCCCAAAACGACGGCAGTGGCTCCGGAGATGGTCATCACGGTCACCGCGTGGCCGGGCTGAAGTACCTCGGTTTCGTCGAACGCCCGGGCGGACCACAGCTCCCCGCGCAGCTTGATCTTGCCGCCGTGCGCGTCGACGGTGCTGACCACAATCGCCCTATCGCCGACCAATGCCTCGACGTTAGTCGGCACGTGGGTGGTAAGCAGACGGCGTTTGAGCACCGGACGGGCCACGGTGATCAGGGCTACCGAGGTGCCGGCGAAAGCGGCGACCTCCGGCAATGGCCCAGCACCCAACGCCGCAAACCCTGCGGCCACCAGTGCACCTGCCCCGAACATGATCAGAACGAAGCCACTGGTCAGTACCTCGGCAGCGATCAGTAACAGCCCCACCACGAGCCACACGACAGCGGCCATGTGCCCATCTTGGCAGATCTTCGGGCTGGATTCTGCGGTGATCGTGATCTTTTTACTACTGGGCCGTGACGAAGTCGATGAGCTGCTCGACGGCACCGAGCAGGGCCGGCTCAAGATCGCGGAAGCTGCCCACGGCACCCAGTACCCGCGCCCATCCCTGCGCTGGGTCCGCGATCCCGGTCCCGTCCACCCAACCCAGCGCCTGGCACACGCCTTCCTTCCACGGCATCCCACGCGGCACGTCCGGCCAGCCTGGGATGCGCAGCGTCGCGGGTCGCACAGCCTGCCAGATATCGACATAGGGGTGGCCGGTCACCAGCACGTGCGGTGAGCGCACCGCCGCCACGAGCCGGCTTTCCTTGCTACCGGCGACCAGGTGATCGACCAGCACACCGAGCCTGCGGTCTGCCGCGGGATCGAACTCCGCGACCCGGTCGGACAGGTAATCCACACCGTCGAGTGGCTCCACGACCACACCATCTACCCGCAGATCGTGGCCCCAGACCCGTTCCACGAGCTCCGCGTCGTGCTTGCCCTCCACCCAGATCCGGCTGGCCCGGGCAGTCCGGGCCCGTGTCCGCGCAACCCGGACCGACCCGGACGCCGACCGGGTCGCGCCCGCGGTGGGCTGCGGCACGGGACGGACCAACGTGACCGCAACGCCGTCGACCAGGAACGCGGCACGTCTGAGCGGAAAGGTTCGCACTCGCCCGCGAGCATCCTCCAGCTCAACCGAGTCGCGTTCGCAGCGCAGCACCGCGCCGCAGAACCCGCTCGCGGCATCCTCGACCACCACACCCACCTCGGCGGGCAGCTGCAGCACATCCGGTCCATAACGTCCGCTACGACCCGGTGAGCTGCTCGGTAGGTCACGGGAGCGCATGGCTTCGACGGTAACCGGGGGTCCGAATTCCACCGCGCAGCCACGCCGGGTGTGCATGGTGCGAGTCCGCGTTCTACGCTCCTACTCCGTGCCATGCCCCAGCGCGACATTGACCGTGTGGGCCTCGGCCTGGCTACACGGCTGCGCCGCCCCTGATGCTGTGATCGACGGCCTGCATACGTGGGCGGGTCTGCACGAGGTAGTGGCTGTAGACGAGGCCACCGCACGGCAGCTTGATCTGCCGGCACCCGATGAAGTTCCGACCTCTGTGGTGGGGATGTTGGCCACGGCCCGCCGGGCTGGGGCCGGCGTCGGCCAGCTGCTGTTGCCGGTGCCCGGTGACGTCCGCGGGCTGCCGCCGCAGGGACCGCTCGCGGCGGCGGCGCTGCGCAGCGGTGAGGTCGCCGTCTTTACCGGCGCGGAACTGGCGGCGGTGCCGAATACGGTCGCCGAGGGGGTGCTGCGCTGGACGGTGTTCGCCAGTGGCCCGCTGCCCCCCGCCCCCGAACCTGAACTGCCGGATGCCGAGCATGGTCTGCGCGGCGCGGTCCGCCAGGCGGCAACGACACTGGTGGAGCTCAACCTGGCCCGGCACCGCCCCGGCGTGCGTGCCGAGATCGCCGAAACCCTGGAGCTGCGGGTCCGCCCACCCTGGCCCGAGGGCACCCCGCCGCGCGCACTACGGGTCCTCGAGCAGGCTGACGAGGTGGAGGCGATCCTGCGCGCAGCGGACACCGACAACCTCGGCGGTGCACTCTCCGCGTCGGCGGCGGCGGCCCGTTCCGCGGCGCTGCGACCCCTGTTCACCGCCGTACGTGAAGCCCGCCGCTCCGCGGTGGCCGAAGCAGTCCGAGCCCTAACCCCCCGCGCCGGCCGCCGCTGAGCGGCCCTTCTCACAACAGCCTGCCGCGCAAGGTGATCCGTTGAGGCCTTGACCGGCTGCCGGCACCTGCGAGCATCGGCGGGCGGGTGTGCCGCGGACCTGCTCCGTGATGAGCTCCACCACCATCTGCGCGAAACGGGGATCGGTGCCCGGGGTGGCGGCTCGCACGAAAGTCATCCCGAGCGTGGCTGCCCGTTGCCGGGCCTCGTGATCGAGGTCCCACAGCACCTCCATGTGGTCGGAGATAAAGCCGATGGGCGCCACCACGACGCCGGGCACCCCTTGGGCATGCAGCGCGTCGAGATGGTCATTCACGTCCGGCTCCAACCAGGGCACGTGAGGTGGCCCGGAACGGGACTGCCAGACCACGTCGTAGGAGTCCACCCCGGTCGCCGCGGCGACCAGCCGGGCGGCCTCGGCGACCTGCCGGGAGTAGCGGTGACCGCCCTCCGCGGCAAGCCCGGCGGCGTCTGCGGCCAGTGGTACCGAGTGCGCCGTGAACACCACCCGCGCGTCAGTACCAGCCTGGTCACGGGCGGCGCGGAGCGCGTCGGCGCACGCTGCGATGAATAGCGGATGATCGAAGAACTGCCTCAGCTTGATCAGATCGGGCGCTTCAGGACCGACGGCGTGCCGGGCTCGGGCGATGTCCTCGTGGTACTGCCGGCAACCCGAGTACCCGCCCCACGCCGAGGTGGCGAACACCACCGCGCGGCGCACCCCGTCGGCGGCCATCGCGGCGACGGTGTCCTCCACCGTCGGGTGCCAGTTGCGGTTGCCGAAGTACACCGGCAGGTCCAGCTCGGCGCTGGCGAGCGCTCGCTCGATTGCGATGATCAGGGTGCGGTTGCACTGGTTGATCGGTGACACTCCCCCGAAATGCAGGTAATGCTGCGCAACCTCGTCCAAGCGTTGCGGCGGGACACCCCGGCCTCGAGTGACCTTCTCCAGGAACGGCCGTACCTCGTCGGGTCCCTCCGGGCCCCCGAAGGACAGCACCAGCAGCGCATCAATCAACGTCGAGACCTGCCGCACACTTACACGCCGATAGCGTGGAAACCGCCGTCGGCCCACACCATCGAGCCGGTGGTGGCAGGTAGCCAGTCGGACAGCAGCGCACAGACCGTGCGCGCCACCGGGGTCGGATCGTCGACGTTCCAGCCCAGTGGAGCACGACCGTTCCAGGCATTCTCGAACGCGGCGAAGCCGGGAATGGACTTCGCCGCCAAGGTGCGTACTGGGCCGGCCGCCACCAGGTTGACCCGGACACCGTGCGGTCCGAGGTCACGGGCGAGATAGCGGCACACCGACTCCAGCGCCGACTTCGCCACCCCCATCCAGTCATAGGCCGGCCAGGCCTGCCGGTTGTCGAAGTCCATCCCGACGATCGAGGAACCCGGGCCCAGCAGCGGCAGGCACGCCATCGCCAGCGACTTGAACGAGTAAGCGGAGACCTGCAACGTGGTGGCCACGTCTTCCCACGGCGCGTTGAG
>JAICHZ010000030.1 GCA_025924655.1 Pseudonocardiaceae bacterium
GCGCCGCATGGCGCGCACCGATCGCGCTTGGCAAGGAAGGCCCGTGCAGACCCACGAGATCCGTCAGCGGTTCCTGGACCGTTTCGAACGCTCCGGCCACACCGTGGTGCCCAGCGCGTCGCTACTGGTTGACGACCCGAACCTGCTCTTCGTCAACGCCGGCATGGTGCCCTTCAAGCCGTACTTCCTCGGCCAGGCGACACCGCCCTACAGCCGGGCAACGTCGATCCAGAAGTGTGTGCGTACCCCGGATATCGATGAGGTCGGAAAGACCACCAGGCACAACACCTTCTTCCAGATGGCGGGCAACTTCTCCTTTGGGGACTACTTCAAACAAGGAGCGATCGAGCACGCCTGGCAGCTGGTGACCGGCTCCCAGCAGTCCGGCGGGTACGGCTTCGATCCGGACCGCATCTGGGTCACGGTGTACACCGACGACGACGAAGCTGAGCAGTTGTGGCGCACGATCGCTGGCATACCTGCCGAGCGCATCCAGCGCCGGGGTATGGAAGACAACTTCTGGTCCATGGGCGTCCCCGGACCGTGCGGTCCCAGTTCCGAGATTTACTTCGACCGTGGCCCGGATTTCGGCCGGCCCGGGGGCCCGGTCGTCGATGAGGACCGTTTTCTGGAGATCTGGAACCTCGTCTTCATGCAGGACGAGCGCGGTGAGTCCACCGGCCCGGGCAAGGGTGACTTTCCGATTCTCGGACCGCTGCCCGCGAAGAACATCGATACCGGGATGGGTATCGAGCGGGTGGCACTGCTGCTGCAGGACGTACCCAACGTCTACGAGACCGACTTGCTCCGGCCGGTGATCACTCTGGCCGAGCGGCTCTGCGGCCGGCGCTACGGCGCGGACCCGGTCGACGACGTGCGCTTTCGAGTGATCGCCGACCACGCCCGCACCGGCGTCATGCTCATCGGGGACGGGGTGACCCCCGCCAATGAGTCACGTGGTTACGTCTTGCGCCGGTTGCTGCGCCGTACCGTGCGCTCCGCGCGCCTGCTGGGCGTCACCGAACCGGTGCTCAGTGACATCACCGCGGTGGTGCGCGACACGATGGGCCCGTCGTACCCGGAAATCGACACGGACTACCACCGGATCGAGGCGGTCGCTCGGGCCGAGGAGGAGGCGTTCCTGGCGACACTGTCCGCCGGATCGCGGATCTTCGACCTCGCCGTGGCGCAGACCCGCCGAGCCGGCGGCTCGCGGCTGTCCGGCGATCAAGTGTTCCAGTTGCATGACACCTACGGCTTTCCGATCGACCTCACCCTCGAGATGGCGGCCGAGGCGGGCCTAAGCGTCGATGAGAACGGCTTCCGCACGCTGATGGCGCAGCAGCGAAGCCGGGCTAAGGCCGACGCTGCGGCGCGCCGCTCCGGGCACGGGGACCTCAGCGAGTACCGCACCGTGCTTGACGCGCACGGACGCACGGACTTCCTGGGTTACACCGATCTCAGCGCCGAGGCCCGGGTGGTCGGTCTTCTCGTCGACGGCGCAGGCGTCCCCGCCGCTGGTGCTGGCAGCGCGGTGGAAGTGGTGCTCGATCGCACCCCGTTCTACGCCGAGGGTGGTGGCCAGCAGTCCGACTCCGGCACGCTGGTCGGCGACGGGTTCACCATCGAGGTGGCCGATGTGCAGTCCCCGGTGGACGGCTTGTCGGTACACCGGGGCACGGTCGTCTCCGGTGAGGTGGTCCTCGACGCACCGGTCCTCGCGCAGGTGGATATCACCCGCAGGCGGGCGGTGGCCCGGGCGCATTCCGCGACGCATCTGGTGCACTCCGGGATCCGTCGGGCGCTGGGCAGCAGCGCCGCGCAGGCCGGCTCGCTCAACGCTCCAGGCCGGCTGCGGTTTGACTTCACCTCGCCTGGCGGTGCGGTGCCACCCAGCGTGCTGACCGACGTCGAGGACGAGGTCAACGAGGTCCTGCTGCGCTCGTTGCCGGTCACGGCCGAAGTGATGCCCATCCAGGCCGCCCGGCGCGACGGCGCCATCGCGATGTTCGGCGAGAAGTACGGTGACGCGGTTCGGGTCGTCACCATCGGTGACTACTCCAAGGAGCTCTGCGGTGGTACTCACGTGCCGAACTCGGCCGACATCGGTCTGATCAAACTGCTGTCCGAGGCGTCCATCGGCTCCGGGATCCGTCGGGTGGAAGCGCTGGTTGGCCTTGACGCGTTCCGATTCCTGGCCCGGGAGCATGTCCTGGTGACACAGCTCTCTGAGCAGCTCAAGGCCCGCCCCGAGGAGCTGCCTGAGCGCATCGGCGCGGTGACCGAGCGGCTACGCGCGGCCGAGCGGGAGCTTGAACGGCTCCGCGGCGCCGCGGTGTTGTCCTCGGCGAGCGCCCTGGCCGAGGGCGCTGAGCAGATCGGTGCCACCGCTTTGGTGGCTACCGAGACGAGCAAGGGGGTCAGCGGTGCAGACCTACGCGCGCTGGCCACGGAGGTCCGCGGTCGGCTGGGCGAACGACCCGGGGTGGTAGCGCTGTTCAGCGTCGATCATTCGACAAGCAAGGTGTCCTTCGTCGTGGCCACCACCGCCGCCGCCCGGCAGCAAGGGTTGGCGGCGGGCGCGCTGGTGCCGGTGTTCGGCCCTGCGGTGGGTGGTCGCGGGGGCGGCAAGCCGGATCTGGCCCAGGGCGGCGGTACCGAGCCTGGCGGGATCCCAGCCGCGGTGTCGGCCCTGCGCGCCGAGCTCGCGGGGCGCAACGGCGCGTGATGAAGTCCGATCCCCGAACCGGACGCCGCCTCGGCGTGGACTTCGGCGAGGTGCGCGTCGGGGTGGCGCTGTCGGATCCATCGGGCATCCTCGCGACACCTCTGGTCACGCTGAAACGTGACCGGTCGCGCGGCACGGACCTCGACGCGTTGGCGGCGTTGGTGGCCGAACATGAGGTGGTCGAGGTAGTGGTCGGGCTTCCTCGCACCCTCGCCGGGCGGCAGGGTCCAGCGGCGCAGGCGGCAACAGAATACGCCGATGCCCTGGCTGACCGGCTCGGTGCCGCGGTGCCGGTCCAGTTGACCGACGAGCGTCTCACTACCGTTTCGGCTGCTCGGGTGCTCGCTGAGCGGGGTGTTCGCGGTCGCAAGCAACGTGCGGTGGTCGACCAGGCCGCCGCGGTGGAGATCCTGCAAGGTTGGCTCGACGCCCGGCGGTCGGCGTGCTGACCGCCGACGCGCATGGTCGCGCGGAGGCGGATTCATGACCGACGACCTCGGGCTGTTCACCGACACCACAGACCGAGCGGAACCACGCCGCCCACCGCGGCGCACCGATGGCCGTCGGGCACGGCGCCAGATCCGGGAACGACGCCGTCGACGTGCCGTGCTCGGCGCTGTCGTGGCTGTGCTTGTGCTGGCGATCAGTGGCGTGCTGTTCGGAGTGCACGAGCTGCAGGCCTGGCGTGCCGTACCCGACTTTGTCGGCGCCGGGGGTGCGGAGGCCGTCGTGCAGGTCGAGGATGGTCAGAGTCTGACCGCGATCGGGGCCACCCTGGTACGACGCAACGTCGTCGCCAGCGTCCGCGCCTTCACTCGCGCCGCTGAGGCCGACGCCCGGGTCCGAGCTGTGCAACCGGGCTACTACCAGGTTCGCCAGCGAATGTCCGGATCTGCTGCGGTGGCAAGACTGCGAGAGCCTGCCGCTCGGGTCGGGCACTTGGAGATTCGCGGTGGCGAGCAGCTCGACGACGTCGATCTGCCCGACGGGACGACCGTGCCGGGACTGCTCACCGAGATCTCTCGAGCGAGCTGCGCGGTGATCGACGGAACGAGCACATGCGTGCGCCCTGAGGATCTGCGCACGGCGATGGGCGAGACCGATCTCAACCAGCTCGCAGTGCCCAGCTGGGCGCTGGATCCGGTATCGCGGGTAGAACCTCGGCGACGCCTGGAAGGCCTGCTGGTTCCGGGAAATTACGATGTGGGCCCTGGTAGTTCGGCAGTGGATCTACTGCGGCAGGTGGTCGGGACATCTGCGGCTCGGCTGCTGGCGGGCGGTTTTCCCGCATCCGCTGCAGGTACCGGTCACAGCGCTTACGACGTGCTGATAATCGCTTCGGTAATCGAGCGCGAGGCCATTGCTCCGGACTTCGGCCGGGTGTCCCGGGTAATCTACAACCGGCTTGCTGCCGGAATGCCATTGCAAATGGACTCCACCATCAACTATCCGCTGGACCGGCCGGAGGCGAGCACCTCAGATGCCGACCGCGCCCGGCCCGGCGCATACAACACCTACATCAACGGCGGGCTGCCGGCGTCGCCGATCGGGTCGCCAAGCGAGCCGGCCATCGCCGCTGCGCTGAACCCCGAGCCAGGAACCTGGCGCTACTTCGTCAAGTGCCAGAAAGACGGTGCATCGTGCTTCTCTGTCACAAGAGAGGAGCACGAAGCCGCAGTGCGAGACGCAGCCGCCCGCGGCGTGTTCTAAGCACCCACGACTCACTTTCGACGATCAAGTCGGCCGCGGCGTGGGGGTCTGTCCACAACCAACCCGCGATCCACAGCTGACCGCTGGACCGGTCCAGTTGTGGCCTAGCGCGGAGCAAACTGGCCGACGTGGGAACTGTCTGGGCGGCTTTGACCGGTGCCATTGCGGGGGCCGGGGGAGCGATTGTGCTGCGCCGGCTGCCCCGGGGAGTCACGGTGCCGGTGCCGGTCTGCACCGTGGCGGTGGCTGTGCTGTGGGCAGCGGTCAGCGAGCGGGCGAGCGAGGGTCTCCCGGTGTGGTGGTGGCCGGTCCCGCTGATTCTCAGCTGGGCTGGCGTTCTGCTGGCAGCTGCCGACCTGATTGCCCGACGCCTGCCAGACGCGCTGACGTTGCCGGCCTATCCGGTGGTTGCACTCCTGCTGGGCGTCGCCGCGGTCGGTGCTGGCAACACTGACGCACTGGCTCGCGCTACCGCCGGCGCGCTGCTGTGGGCCGGCGGCTATGCCGCAGTGCGTATGGTCGCACCTGCTGCCCTGGGTGGCGGAGACGTCAAACTCGCCGGCAGCTTGGGCGCACTCGCTGCTGCGACCTCTTGGTCAGGGCTGCTGCTGGGGGTAGTGGCGGCGAACGTGATAACCGTCGCCATCGCCGGGCCGGCCCGGTTGCTGGGTTACCGCGACGTACCCCACGGACCAGCGATGCTCGCGGCGGTATGGCTGGTGGTGCTACACCCACCGGTGTAACCGCTAAGCGTATTCGTGTGAGTCGTCCCAAGTTAGATAACAGTTCGTGGTGAGGCCATCACTCGGAAAGGTGACACGTAACCGCACCGACACTGACCGGCAACGTGGCTGTCACAAACGGTTCTTACCGTGCACCGCAGGAACTCGTCGTTAACGCTGTTGCCCCCGCCGATTTCGGCGCGAGAGGAGTGGGTTATGAGCATATTACCTCTGAGGGGGCGTCCGGTGCGTGCGGTTGCCGTGCTCGTGGTCGCCGGACTCGCGCTCGCCGGCTGCGGTAGCCGGGTCGGCGATTCCGGGGTGAGTGGCTCGCCGGCAACCTCCTGTGTAGACACCTCAGGTAGCACGGTGAAGGTCGGGTTCCTCAACTCCCTGTCGGGCACCATGGCGATCAGTGAGAAAACTGTGCACGACTCGCTGGCCCTGGCTGCTGAGCAGATCAACGCCAGCGGCGGCGTGCTCGGCAAGAAATTGCAGGTCGTCAGCGAAGACGGTGCGTCGGAGCCGACGATTTTTGCGGAGAAGGCCACCAAGCTGATCAGCTCGGACTGTGTGGCGGCAGTCTTCGGCGGCTGGACTTCGTCGTCGCGTAAGGCGATGCTTCCGGTGTTCGAGGGTGCCAACTCGCTGCTGTTCTACCCGGTTCAATACGAGGGTCTAGAGGCGTCCCCGAATATCTTCTACACCGGAGCGACCACTAACCAGCAGATTGTGCCTGCGCTGGACTACCTGAAGCAGAAGGGTGTCAAGTCCCTGTTCCTGGTGGGTTCGGACTATGTCTTCCCACGTACCGCGAACAAGGAGATCAAGGCATACGCGAAGGCCAATGGCATCGAGGTCAAGGGTGAAGAATACGCGCCGCTCGGCTACACCGACTTCGCGACGATCGTCAACAAGGTGAAGTCGGCCGGTGCGGGCGCGGTGTTCAACACACTCAACGGTGATTCGAACGTTGCGTTCTTCAAGGAGTATCGCAACGCCGGTTTGACCCCGGCCGTGATGCCGGTGGTGTCGGTGTCGATCGCCGAGGAGGAGATCAACGGTGTTGGGTTGGACAACGTGGTGGGGCAACTGACCGCCTGGAACTATTACCAGACCATCGACTCTCCCAAGAACACGGCCTTCGTGCAAGCTTTCAAAGGAAAGTACGGTCAGAACCGGGTGACCTCCGATCCGATGGAGGCGGCCTACACCTCGTTGTTCTTGTGGAAGGCGATCGTGGAGAAAGCGCAGTCGTTCAAGTCCGACGACATCCGCAAAGCTGCAGGCGGTGTGAGCTACGACGCCCCGGAGGGGACTGTCACGGTCAACGGTGACAATCACCACATCGCGAAGACAGCCCTGATCGGCAAGGTGGGCCCGGACTCGCTGATTCACACCGAGTGGAGTTCCGGTGCCCCGATCGAACCGGATCCCTTCCTTAAGAACTACGACTGGGCCAAGGGTCTGACTGGCTGAAGGACTGATCGTTTGAGAGGGAGGATGGCGGCATGCAAGCCCTGTTCAGCCAACTGGTTGCCGGCCTCTCGCTGGGTTCGGTTCTGTTGCTCGCCGCGCTCGGACTTGCGCTGACGTTCGGCCAGATGGGCGTGATCAATATGGCCCATGGCGAGTTCATGATGGCAGGTGCCTATACGGCCTTTGTCGCTCAGGGCTTGATTGCTGACGCGGGAACCTCGCTGCTCCTGGCTATCCCCCTCGGTTTCCTGGTCGGCGGCGTGATGGGGGTGGTCCTGGAGGCCACCCTGATCCGCCGGATGTATCACCGCCCCTTGGACACGCTGCTCGTGACCTGGGGAGTTTCGCTGATCTTGCAGCAGGCCGCTCGCGACATCTTCGGTGCCCCGAACGTCGACGTCCGAGCCCCGAACTGGCTGTCAGGCAGTGTCAATATCGGTGTCACCCATGTGCCGGCGGCCCGGCTGTTCATCCTGGTGTTGGCAGTGGCCGCCGTGGTCGGGCTTTCCCTACTGCTGAAGATGACGGCGCTGGGGCGCCGGATTCGCGGCGTGGTGCAGAACCGCGACTTGGCCGAGACCGTCGGTATCTCCACCCGCAGCACCGACCGGCTCACCTTTTTCATCGGTTCCGGCCTGGCGGGGATCGCGGGTGTAGCGCTTACCCTGCTCGGCTCGACTGGCCCCACCCTCGGCACCAGTTACATCGTCGATGCCTTTCTGGTTGTGGTCGCAGGCGGTATCGGGCAGATCAAGGGTGCCGTGATCGCGGCATTCGGTCTCGGTCTATTGCAAGCGACGTTCGAGTACTCAACGACTGCAAGCGTTGCGAAGGTTATGGTCTTCGTCGTTGTTGTCGTCTTCTTGCAGATCCGGCCGCAGGGCATCTTCAGCGTCCGGACCAGGAGCCTGGCATGACCGACACCAGCACGCAGCCCAGCGGAAAGCATAAGCGCAGCTACGTCGCTGTCTTGGGTTTCGTGCTGGGCGCCGTGGCATTGCTGGTGGTCGCACCTGCGGTGCTCTCGGACTTCCGGCTTTCACTGCTGGGACGGTTCGTCTGCTATGGGATTGTGGCGGTCGGCATCGGCCTGGCGTGGGGACGCGGTGGCATGCTGACCCTGGGGCAAGGTGTGTTCTTCGGCTTGGGTGGCTACGTGATGGCAATCCATCTCAAGCTCGCCGATGCCGGACCTTCCGGGGTGCCCGATTTCATGCGGCTCTACGGTTCGGGCCACCTGCCCATCTGGTGGGAGCCGTTCCGATCCCCCGTGGTGACCCTGCTCGGAGTGGTCCTGATTCCTGCGCTGGTAGCGTTCGGTCTCGGCACCGCGATCTTCCGCAGACGGGTTCGCGGCGCGTACTTCGCCATTTTATCCCAGGCGTTGGCGGCAGCCTTCACGATCCTGCTGATCGGCCAGCAAACCACCACCGGCGGGACGAACGGGCTCAATGGGTTCCGCTCGTTCTTCGGCTTCAACCTGTTCGATCCGGTGAACAAGCGGATGCTGTTCTTCATCGCCGCGGTCACCCTGCTGGTGATGCTGACCGTTGTCTGGCAGCTCTACCGCTCCCGGTACGGGGAATTGCTCATCGCGGTTCGGGATCAGGAGGAGCGGATCCGTTTCCTGGGTTATGACCCGGCCAACATCAAGGTTGTGGCGTACGTGTTGGCGGCGGCAATGGCCGGCATCGCGGGTGCCTTGTTCGTGCCCATCGTGGGGATTATCTCGCCAGCCAGCGTCGGAGTCGTTCCCTCGATCGCCTTCCTGATCGGGGTGGCGATCGGTGGCCGCGCCACGCTGTTCGGCCCGGCAATCGGGGCTATCGTAGTAGCCTGGGCACAAACGGCACTTTCAGAGAGTTTCCCATCATTCTGGAGTTATTTTCAGGGTGCACTGTTCGTTCTGGTGATCGCCTTCCTGCCCGCTGGGCTGTCGTCAGTGAATCTGTTGCGCGGTTTATCGTCGCGCAGGCGGCGCGCCGGTACTCGAACCGATGGAAGCGAGCCGCCACCGCCGACGCGGCCATTCGATGAGGTGCGTTCACCGCCGCCGGAACCCGGCCTTTCCGGGGTCAGCGCTGGATCGGAGGCCGGGCGATGACAATAGACGCGGACTACTTGGCGCTATCCGAGGTACGAGTGGTGTTCGACGGCTTCGTCGCTGTCGACGGGGTTTCAATGACGGTGCGCCATGGCGATCTGCGGTTCCTGATCGGTCCCAACGGCGCGGGTAAGACCACGCTGGTCGACGCGATCACCGGACTGGCGCCGGCCACCGGGTCGGTCCGGTTCGGCCGGACTGAACTGATCGGCAAGAAGGTGCACCGGATCGCCCGGTTAGGGGTCGGGCGTACCTTCCAGACGGCCAGCGTCTTCGAGGAGCTGACCGTGCTGCAAAACCTCGACATCGCGGCTGGCGCCGGTCGTCCCGCGCTGTCGCTGCTGCGCCGCCGCTCGTCGGTGCCGCCGGCGGTCGAGGAAGCGATGGACACCGTTGGCCTGACCGGCCAGCGGGACCGCCAGGCAGGAGCACTCGCGCACGGCCAGAAACAGTGGTTGGAGATCGGCATGCTGCTGGTACAAAACGCGCGGGTACTGCTGCTGGACGAGCCGGTGGCCGGGATGAGCGCCGACGAGCGGGTCCAGACTGGGGAACTGCTGCGCCGCATCGGCGCCGAGCGCACCGTCGTGGTCGTCGAGCACGACATGGACTTCATGCGGTCCTATGCCAGCTCAGTCACCGTGCTGCATGCCGGGAAAGTGCTCAGCGCCGGCACGGTCGCGCAGGTGCAGGCCGACCCGAAGGTCCAGGAGGTCTACCTCGGCCGGGCGGAGGTTGCCCCATGACGTCGACGTTGGATGCGGCGACGTTGGACATCACCGACGTTTATGTCGGCTATGGGCGAACCACCGTGGTGCACGGCGCGACCATCGAGGTACCGCCGGGCGAGGTGACCGCTGTGATGGGACACAACGGCGCCGGCAAGACGACCCTGCTGCGCGCCGCGGTCGGGCTGCTCCAGCCCCGTGCCGGGCGCATCGTGCTTGACGGCGAGGACATCACCCGGATGCGACCTAGTGAGCGCGTCAAGCGCGGCCTGGGCTACGTGCCGCAGGGACAGCAATGCTTCCCACAACTGACCACTCAGGAGAACCTGCAACTGGTCGCGGACACCCGGCGAGGCGGCAACAAGCTGATCGCCGAGATGCTGGACCTCTTCCCGGCGCTGGGTGGGCTGTTGACACGTCGCGCCGGACTGCTATCCGGTGGTCAGCGGCAGCAACTGGCGATCGCCCGGGCATTGATCACCCAACCGCGGCTGCTGATCCTGGATGAACCGACTGAGGGCATCCAGCCGTCCGTGGTGGCGGAGATCGAGCAGACGATCCTGTCGTTGACCTCCCTGGGGGGTCTGTCAATCCTGCTGGTCGAACAACATGTCGGGTTCGCCCTCGCCGCGGCGAGCCGCTACTACGTGATGGAAGCGGGCCGCATCACCTCCGCCGGCGCCGGCGGCGCCGACGCCCACGCCGATGTCCGCACCGCCATGGCCATCTGACTTGACGCATTCAGCGGGCTCAGCGGGGTTATCTGCCGCAGCTTTACCCCGCTGAGCCCGCTGAATGCGGTTGCCGGGGGAATGTTCGGGGTGTCGATGGGGTTGTATGGAGTGTCCGGGCCGAGTGGGCTGGGTCCCCCGGGTCCACTTCAAAACTGCCACCGCGGACGATCGTTCGGCTGAAGCCGCGGTGTGCTTTTCGCCGAGAGGCGACCAGCACATTCGGCCCGGACCCGTATCGTCCGGCAACGATAAGGACGGCAAGCCATGAAGGGTGATCGCACCGAGATTGTCATCGACGCCGGCGGTACAACGCGGACATACGAGATCGAAGCCACCCGCAATGGTCGACGGGTGGAGATCACCCACGGTCGCGGCATCGTGGAGGTCACCGAGGTGACCCGTGGCGGGACGCCGGTACGCACCGCTCGATTCATGGCCTCCCGGGTACTTGCCTTGGTCGAGCATCCCGCTGCCCGACCAGCAATGGACGAAGTCAAGGCAACCACGCCGGTCGTTCCGAAACCTCGGGTAGGCGGCAGCCCAGCTGTGCTGCAACCCGCCGAAGCGATCTGACAGTCATACTTGATGACCCATACTCATTGATCGCCGCACAGCGGGTGAGGAAGGGTCGACATGCTGCTGTCCCCGCATGAGCAGGAGAAGCTTCTCATCCACGTGGCTGGCCAGCTCGCCAGGGAACGCCGGGCCAGGGGATTGCGGCTCAACTACCCCGAGGCTGTCGCGTTGATCACGTCATGGGTGTTGGAGCGTGCGCGCGACGGCGATAGCGTCGCCGATCTGATGGCAGCGGGCCAGCGGGTGCTCAGCCGGCAGGACGTCGTGGACGGCGTGCCGGAGATGATCTCTTCGGTGCAGGTCGAGGCGACCTTCCCGGACGGCACGAAGCTCGTCACCGTGCACCGGCCCATCCAGTGACTGACGGACCCGGAATACCCGGTGAACTGCTGCTCTCCGATGAACTGGTCACACTGGGGTCGCAGGCCGGTAGTGAGCTGGTGGTGCTGAACACCGGCGACCGGCCAATCCAAGTCGGGTCGCACTACCACCTCGCCGCGGCGAACCCGGCGCTGGAGATGGACCGCGCAGCCGCGACCGGGATGCGGTTGGCGGTGCCGGCGGGCACATCGGTGCGCTTTGAACCCGGACTCGAACGGGTGGTGCGGGTCGTGCCGCTGGGCGGCACCCGCACTGTGCCCGGCCTGCGCCTGGACGCACCCCATCCCAACGTGGCAGCTCGGGGATCTGCCAGCGCAGGTCGGTGGACGATCGAGCGCAGCCGCTACGCCGCGCTCTACGGTCCCACCGAAGGCGACCGGATACGGCTGGCCGACACGAACCTGCTGGTGGAGGTGACTGAGGACCGCTGCCGCGGGCCGCACGGCGGGGACGAGGCAGTCTTCGGCGGTGGCAAGGTGATCCGCGAGTCGATGGGTCAGGCGCGGGCCTCCCGGGCGGATGGTGCACCGGATCTGGTGATCACCGGTGCGGTCGTGCTGGACCACTGGGGGGTGGTCAAGGCTGACATCGGGGTGCGGGACGGCCGGATCGTCGGCCTGGGCAAGGCCGGGAACCCGGACATCATGGATGGGGTGCATTCCGCGCTGGTCATCGGCCCGGGCACCGAGGTGATCGCCGGCAACGGGATGATCCTGACCGCCGGCGCGGTGGACTGCCATGTGCATCTGATCAGCCCACAGCAGGTGCCCGAGGCGCTGGGGTCGGGCGTCACCACCTTGATCGGCGGCGGCACCGGACCCGCCGAGGGCACCAAGGCGACCACCGTGACGCCCGGTGCCTGGTACCTGGCCCGGATGCTGGAGTCCCTCGATGAGCTTCCGGTGAATATCGCGCTGCTCGGTAAGGGAAACACGGTGGGGGAGCCGGCGCTCTACGAGCAGGTTGCGGCCGGGGCCAGCGGTTTCAAGCTGCACGAGGACTGGGGATCCACCCCAGCGGCGATCGACGCCTGCTTGCGAGTCGCCGATGACACCGGTGTGCAGGTGGCGATCCACACCGACACCCTCAACGAGGCCGGCTACGTCGCCGACACGCTGTCCGCGATCGGCGGCCGAACCATCCACGCCTACCACACCGAGGGAGCCGGCGGCGGCCACGCGCCCGACATCATCACCGTCGCAGCGCAGCCGAACGTGTTGCCCAGCTCGACCAACCCAACCCGCCCGCACACCGTGAACACCCTCGATGAGCACCTCGACATGCTCATGGTCTGTCACCACCTCAACCCCGCCGTCCCGGAGGATCTCGCGTTCGCGGAAAGCCGGATCCGGCCGTCCACTATCGCGGCCGAGGACCTGCTGCACGATCTGGGAGCGATCTCGATGATCGGGTCGGACTCGCAGGCGATGGGCCGCGTCGGCGAGGTGATCCTGCGGACCTGGCAGACCGCGCACGTGATGAAGCGCCGAGTCGGGGCGCTGCCCGGGGACCCGGCGACCTCGGACAACCTGCGGGCGCGGCGATATGTCGCCAAGTACACGATCTGCCCTGCCATCGCGCATGGGCTCGACGGTGAGGTCGGCTCGGTCGAGGTGGGCAAGCTCGCGGACCTGGTGTTGTGGCAGCCGGCGTTTTTCGGGGTGCGGCCGAGCGTTGTCGTCAAGGGCGGCATGATCGCCTGGGCGGCGATGGGGGATTCCAACGCCTCAATCCCCACCCCGCAGCCGGTGTTGCCACGGCCGATGTTCGGAGCTGCGCCGGTGACCGCCGCCGCCACTTCGGTGCACTTCGTCGCTCCTGCGGCGGTGGCGGGTGGCCTCGCCGACCGGCTGGCGGTACGGCGCAGGCTGGTAGCGGTAAGTGACACGCGTGCCTTGAGCAAAGCTGATATGCCACACAATGATTCGCTGCCGCGCATCGAGGTGGATCCAGAGACGTTCACCGTCCGGATCAACGGCGAGGTGGTCGAACCCTTGCCAGCAGAAGAGCTCCCGATGACCCAACGCTACTTCCTGTTCTGATGACAGTGCTGGCGTCGCTGTTGCTGGCCGATTCGCGGTTGCCCACCGGCGGCCACGCTCACTCCGGTGGGGTGGAGGCGGCGGTCGAGCGCGCACTGGTGCGTGACGAAGCTGACCTCGCCCGGTACCTGGCCGGCCGGCTGCGGGGTACCGGTCCGGTGGTCGCTGCGGTCGCCGCAGCCGGCTGCCTGCTGGCCGCGGACACCTCGCCGGTTGATTGGAGCCGATGGGATTCCGCGGTCAGTGCCCGTACCCCGTCGGCTGCCATGCGGGAGGCATCCCGGGCGCAGGGCGCGGCGCTGTTGCGCACCGCCCGCCGGGTCTGGCCGGCCGCTGCTCTGGAGGCGTTGTATCAAACCGGCCGCCCGCACCACCCGCTCGTGCTCGGCGCTGCGGTAACTGCAATAGGGGATGGGGTCGACGCGGCCGCGTTGCTCGCGCTGCACCACCTGCTCGGCGGGGCCTGCGCGGCCGCGGTGCGGCTGCTCGGGCTGGATCCGATCGCGGTCGCCGCCGCGCAGGCGCGCGCGAGCGAGTCAGCTGAGAAGGTGGCGCTGGCGGCGATCCGGGCAGCGCGCGAAGCCGTCGCGCAGCGGGACACCCGCCCGCTGCCCAGCACCAGTACCCCGCTGCCAGAGGTGCTGGCCGAGCTGCATGCCCGCACGGAGGTGACTCTGTTTGCCTCGTGAGCATCGGGCCTTGCGGATCGGCATCGGCGGGCCAGTCGGCAGCGGCAAAACCGCACTGGTCGCGGCGCTGTGCCGGACGCTGCGCGATGAGCTGTCGCTGGTAGTGGTGACCAACGACATTTACACCACCGAAGACGCCGACTTCCTGCGCACCCACGCGGTGCTGCCCGACGAGCGGATAACGGCGGTGCGCACCGGCTGCTGCCCGCATACCGCGATCCGCGATGACACCACGGCCAACCTCGACGCGGTGGAGGAGCTCACCGCGCGCCACGACCCCGACCTGGTGCTGGTGGAAAGCGGCGGGGACAACCTCACCGCCATCTTCAGCTACGGTCTGATCGACGCGCAGATCTTCGTCCTCGACGTCGCCGGTGGCGACAAGGTGCCCCGCAAGGGCGGACCTGGAGTTACCCTCTCCGACCTGCTAGTCATCAACAAGACCGATCTGGCCCCGCTGGTCGGCGCAAACTTGGATGTGATGCGCCGGGATGCCGAGGCTGTTCGTGGCGACCGGCCTACCGTGCTGATCTCGTTGCGAGAGCAACCCGATGCCCACCCGGTTGCGCACTGGGTGCGCAACCGGCTCGTGGGCGCGTAACAGTGTTAGAACGCTGTCACGCGCCCACGAGCTTCGTACGGGCCTGCGCCGAGCTCATCGTCGAACGCGGCTCAGTTGCCGCCTGCATACGGTCGCGCTGCGCACCTCCAGTCGTGTTGCGCCAGACCGGCCCGAATCGAGTGCATCTCGTAGGGGCTGCAGGCGGTCCGCTCGGTGGCGACGACCTGGCGCTGGACGTCCGCCTCAACGCTGGCGCGACTCTGGAGCTGCGTTCGGCGGCGGCCACGGTGGTGCAGGCGGGCGGCCATCCGGCGGCGGCGCGGTGGACGGTGGCTGCCTCGTTGGCGGTCGGTGCCGAGCTGGACTGGCGCCCGGAACCGACCGTGGTCTGCGACGGCGCAGAACTGCGCAGCAGAATGACTGTCGATGTACAGCGCGGGGCGCAGGCCAGACTGCGCGAGATGGTGGTGCTCGGGCGAGCAAGTCAGCATGGTGGGCGGTACCACGGCGAGCTTGCCGTCGACTTCGATGGTGCCCCGCTGTTACATCACACTCTGCTGTTGGATGGTGCTGATCCGGCGCTCGTCGGACCGGCTGGCACGGGTGGCGCGCGCGTCGTCGGAATGCTCGCGGTGGTGGGCGAGGGTGTCGACGGACCAGTGCAAGACGCCGGCGAGCTGCCGGGGTTGCGGTGGGCATGCTCTGCGCTGGACGGTCCTGGCTGGGTGCTGCTTGTCCTCGGCGACCGGGTCACCGACGTATCCCGCGTTCTTGACGCCGGGTGGGCGCTCGACGGTGATGTGACTGCAACTCGGTGGTTACATGCTGGTCACAGTGATGTCGTGTGATAGGTCTGACTCACTCTAGTGGGTGAGGCGCACCTAGGGTTCCGTCGCTGTCCGCAGCGGGCCTGGACCGAGAGGTGCAGGCGGGTAGTGCACTGCCCGCTCCACGGCGGGATAGAAGCCCGGGAGGTCAGCCACGCCGGGCTGCCTCGCGGCCGGGCGCTGTGGACGCGGAGGCCGCACCGTGGAGGAACTGCACAACGACTATGGCCCGGAGGCGCGATACGCCGTCGAGGCGGAAGCAGCGCTGCCAACCACTAAATGGGACCAGGAGATCGCCCGGGGCCTTGAGCTGGGTCTGCAAGGCGCCGACTCGATCGTCGACCGGCGGATCCCGACTTTCTCCCGCGGTGAGCTGCCGCATTTCGCTGGCATCAACACCTTCCTCAAGGCGCCTTACGTCGAGGACGTCCGCCGCTGCGGCGAATACGACGTGGCAGTGCTCGGCGCACCCTTCGACGGAGGTACCACGTATCGGTCCGGAACCCGCTTCGGTCCCCAGGGCATCCGCAAGATCTCCGCGCTATATGGGCCGTACAGCTTCGAGCTCGGTGTCGATCTGCGGGAATCCATCACCATCGCCGACCTGGGTGACGTGTTCACGATCCCGGGCAACATCGAGAAGACCTTCGACCAGATTTCCAAGGCGGTCGGACACGTGTATGCCTCCGGTGCCTTGCCGGTGGTGTTGGGTGGCGACCACTCCATCGGTTATCCGACCACTCGCGCCGTCGCGGAGCACTTACCAGGCGGCAAGCTCGGCATCATCCACTTCGACCGCCACGTCGACACCCAGGAAACCGACCTCGACGAGCGGATGCACACCACCCCGTGGTTTCACGCCACGGACATCCCCAATGTGCCGCCGCAGAACCTGGTGCAGATCGGCATCGGCGGGTGGCAGGCGCCGAGGCCCGGGGTGCAGGTCGGCCGGGAGCGCGGCACGACGATCATGACCGTCACCGACTGCGTCGAGATGGGTATCGAAGCCGCCGCGCAGCGTGCCCTGGACGTCGCCTGGAATGGCACCGACGCCGTCTGGCTGTCCTTCGATGTCGACTGCCTCGACGCCGCATTCGTCCCCGGCACAGGGTGGCCCGAGCCTGGCGGCTTCCTGCCCCGCGAGGTGCTGAAATTCATCCAGCTCATCGCCGCGCGCCCGCTGGCGGGAATCGAAGTCGTCGAGTGCTCCCCGCCCTACGACAACGCCGAGATCACGGCGCTGATCGCGACCCGGGTCATCTGCGACACCCTCGGCTGCCTAGTGCGGGCCGGTCACCTACCTCGAAAGGCGATCCCATGACGGCGCATGTGACGTCCACCAGCCCCACCGGCGGCCCCGACGCCGACGATCTGCGCAGCATCGGCTACCGCCAGGAGCTGCACCGCAGGCTCGGCGCCTTCTCCTCCTTCGCCGCGGGGTTCTCCTTCGTCTCGATCCTCACCACGGTCTTCCAGCTCTTCGCGCTGGGGTACGCATTCGGCGGCCCGGCGTTCTTCTGGACCTGGCCGCTGGTCTTCGCCGGCCAGCTGTGCGTGGCGCTGGTCTTCGCAGAGCTGGCGGCGAGCTGGCCGCTGGCCGGGTGCATTTATCAGTGGTCGCGCCGGCTGGCGGGGGAGACCGTCGGCTGGTTCGCCGGCTGGGCGATGATGATCGGCTACGTCGTCAGCGTGGCCGCCATCGGCATCGCTTTGCAGGTCGTACTGCCCTCGGTGTGGTCGGGGTTCCAGATCATCGGCACCGACCCGTCAATCACCTCAGCGTCCGGTGCGGCCAACGGGATCCTGCTGGGCTCGCTGCTCATCGCGCTGGCCACCATGATCAGTGCCGTCGGGGTGCGCTTCATGGCGTTGATCAATGGGATCGGTGTGACCTGCGAGCTGGTTGGTGTGGTGCTGCTGCTGGTGCTGCTCTTCGGCCATGCGCAACGTGGTCCCGGGATTGTCACCAAGACGCTCAACGTGTCCGGTAACAGTCCTTACCTGTATGCCTTCCTGGCCTCCACGCTCATGGCGGCCTATGTCATGTACGGCTTCGACAGCGCCGCGGAGCTGTCCGAGGAGACCAGCCAGCCGCGGCGCGTAGTGCCGTCGGCGATCCTGCGTGCGCTGCTGGTCTCCTTCGTCGGTGGCGGGTTCATGATCGTGGCTGCACTGATGGCGGCGCCGTCGCTGACCGACGGTCAGCTGTCCACCGGCGGCATCGCCTACGTCATCACCAGCCAGCTGAACTCCACGCTCGGTCGCGCGCTGCTCGCGGTGGTCGCGATCTCGATCGTGTCCGCCTGTCTGGCAATCCAGAATTCGGCGTCGCGGGTGATGTTCAGTATGGCGCGCGATGGCCGGCTGCCCGGCGGGCGGTTGCTGGCCCGAGTCAGCCCGCAGACCGGGACGCCGATCCTCACCGGCATCGCGGTGGGGGCACTCGCGATCGGCGTGCTGCTGATCAATCTGGGTAATCCGGCGGCGTTCGCGGCAGTCACCAGCACTTCGGTGGTCATCGTGTACCTGGCGTACCTGCTCGTTACGGTGCCGGCATTGGGCGCCCGGCTGGGCCGGCGCCTGCCGCCGAAGCAGCCGGGCGGCTTCTCGCTCGGCCGCTGGGGGCTAGCGGTGAACCTGATCGCGGTGGCCTACGGGGTGGCGATGATGGTCAACATCGCCTGGCCACGGCAAGCGGTGTACGACCCGGCCGGAACCAGCTGGGTGCTGCAGTACCTCGCGCTGCTGTTCGTGGCCGCGGTGGTGGTGGTCGGCGCGGCGGTGCATCGAGCGCTGCGCCGCCGACCCGCGCCGGCGGCCGTCCCCACAGCCATCGCGGTCGCCGAGGCCTGAGACGGTGCGCATCGTGAACTCGACAAGGGCGACGTTGTCAGGCGGCGCAACGTCGGTGGTATCGAGTTCACAACGGACCCGGCGGCTATGCGGCAACGTCGGGGCCCAGCTGCGCGTGGCACGATGGCGCCATGTTGCGGTGGATCACTGCTGGGGAATCGCATGGTCCCGCTCTGGTGGCTGTGCTGGAGGGCATGGTCGCCGGAGTCGAGGTGAGCTCTAAGGACATCCAGGCTGAGCTGGCCCGCCGCCGCCTCGGTTACGGGCGCGGGGCGCGGATGAAGTTCGAGGCCGACGAGGTCGATGTCCTCGGAGGTATCCGGCACGGCCGGACGTTGGGTGGTCCGGTCGCGATCCGGATCGGCAACACCGAATGGCCCAAATGGGAGACGGTGATGGCGGCCGATCCGGTGGACCCGGACGTGCTCGCCGCGCAGTCCCGCAACGCGCCGCTGACCCGGCCCCGGCCCGGGCACGCCGACCTCGCCGGCATGACCAAGTACGGCTTCGATGACGCTCGGCCGGTGCTGGAGCGGGCCAGTGCCCGGGAGACCGCTGCTCGGGTCGCGCTGGGCACCGTGGCCAAGGCCTTCCTGCGCCAGGCGCTGGGTGTCGAAGTGCTGTCCCACGTGGTGTCGCTGGGGCAGGTAGACGCCCCGGCGGACGTGCTGCCCGGACCCGATGACCTGGAGCGGATCGATTCCAGTCCGGTCCGCGCGTTTGCTGCGGACGCCACCGCCGCGATGATCGCCGAGGTGGATTCGGCGAAAAGGGACGGTGACACGCTGGGCGGCGTGGTGGAGGTCGTGGCGTATGGGCTCCCAGTGGGCTTGGGCTCC
>JAICHZ010000031.1 GCA_025924655.1 Pseudonocardiaceae bacterium
CCGGTGGCGAACTGGATCGTCGGGTGCCCGACAGCGACCCGCGCACCGAGACCGGCCGGCTGGGCGCGGCGCTCAACGTCATGCTGGGCAGGCTCGCCGACGCGCTGCACGAGCGTGAGCGCTCCGAGGACCGGCTACGCCAGTTCGTGGCCGACGCATCACACGAGCTGCGCACTCCGTTGACGTCGATCCGCGGTTTCGCGGAGCTGTATCGCCGCGGTGGTGCCCGCACGCCCGCTGAGATCGACCTGCTCACCGGGCGGATCGAGGCCGAGGCGACCCGGATGGGCGTCCTGGTGGAAGATCTGCTGCTGCTGGCCCGGCTGGATCAGCAGCGGGCGTTGGACATCACCGACGTCGACCTGCTCGTACTGGCCGCCGACGCGGTGCACGATGCGAAAGCCCGTGAACCAGACCGCCGGGTGACGCTGATCCCGGGCACCGACTCGGTGCACGTACTGGGCGATGAGCACAAACTCCGTCAGGTAGTGACCAACCTGGTCACCAACGCGCTGATCCACACTCCGGCGGGCACTGCGGTGCAGCTGACGGTGCGACAGCATGTGCCGTCCGCGCGCGACGAGCCGCCGGTGGCGCAGGCGGGGATGCAGAAACTGCCGCCTGCCCCGCTCGGTGTGCTGGAGGTTCACGACGAGGGCCCCGGCATCCCACCCGACCAGGCTTCGCATGTGTTCGACCGGTTCCACAGCTTCGATCCCCGCCGCAGCCACAACCGTGGTGGCTCGGGTCTCGGCCTGGCGATCACCGCGGCCATCCTGGAGGCCCACAACGGCCGCATCGAGCTGCATACCGCCGCCCGGCACGGCACCACCTTCCGGGCCCTGTTGCCGTTGGCTTGACCGCCCGAAGTGACGGACTGCGGCGCGGGGCGAAACGTGCGAGCCACACTGTCGTTACTCCCTGTGGCGTGGCCGTAAATCGGCGAGCAAGGGGAGATCTGCATGACGATCCGATCCGCAGCGAAGCACCGTATGAGCAGACCTGCCAGCCGGGTCCCGCTCGGGTCTAGACGGTGGGTAGCGGCGCTCGTGCCGGTGCTGGCGGTTGTCACCGCCGGCACGGTGGTCGGCGGAGTCAGCACAGCCGTTGCGGCGGATAACCCGAACCCGACCGTGATCGTCGGCGGCGACCCGCAAGGGGTGGCGGTCGACCCCGACGGCAAGCACACCTACGTGGCCAGTTACGCCGACAACTCGCTGCGAGTGATCGACACCGCGACCCAACAAGTGGTCAACAGCATCCGCGTCGGCGCCAACCCGCGCGGAGTGGCGGTCGACCCAGACAGCCGGCACGCCCTGGTGACGAATTTCTCCGAGAACTCGGTGAGCGTGGTCGACACCGTCGCCGGGAAAGTGATCAAAACGGTTGCTGTCGGCGTGAACCCCACCGCGGTGGCGATCTTCCCCAAGGACCATTACGCCCTCGTCACTGACTATTACGGCAACACCCTCAGCGTGATCAATCTTGCGAATTTCAAGCTGGTCGGTACCGTGCCGGTCGGAGTTCACCCGGACGGGGTCGCGGTCGATCCCAAGGGTCAGTTAGCCTACGTGACCAACAGCGGCAGCAATTCGGTCAGCGTGATCGACGTCCATACCCAGAAGCTGATCCGCACCATTCTGGTCGGTCGGGCGCCGCAGAAGATCGCGATCGACCGCGACGGTAAGCACGCTTACGTGACGAACTTCGGGGACAACAACGTGAGCATAATCGACCTTCCCAACAAGGTCGGTGTGGACATCTACAAGGCCCTACTGAAGGACAACACCCTGCTGAAGGTCAATAGCACCATCGCAGTGGGCATCAACCCGCGTGGGCTGGCAGTCGACTCCGATAGCCACCACGCCTTCGTGGTCAATGTCGCCGAGGGCACCCTGACCGTGATCGACACCGCTAAGGGAGCGGTGCTCGGCTCGTCGTTCGTCGGTTTCGACCCGGACGAGGTGGCCATCGCGCCCGACCACACCGCTTACGTCACCGCCCGAGGCGACGGCACCGTCACAGTGATCCGGCCGTCCTGATCGTCGCCGGTCGGGCTTTCCGCCGGCACTGTGCCCTAGATGCCTTGTGGCAGTTCCGGGGTCTCGGCCGATAGTTAGTAGGCTTACGTCCCAAGTTGGCGTCCTTCAGTCAAGCTCTGCGGGACGTCAGTTCCTGGATCGGTATGTAATGCGCTGCGGCGGCCGATGCGATCCTGTATGCGTCCATACCTGTGACCGAGAGCCCATGGCCGGGTTCAGCGAGCACCGTGGCACCCATGCTGATCAGTATCTTGGTCAGTCCACTGCGGCGGGGTGAGCGCACAAACACGTCACCCTCGACGTGCTTGGACAGTTCGCGTACCTCGATCATGCCGGCAATGTTGCCGCATGTGCGAGGCGGGCACATCGGAGCGGAGTCCGGGTTTGAGGATCAGACCTTGGTCGGATGTGACGCTGATTCGACATGGTGGCTGCCGAGGTGACATGACCGACCTGCTGGGGTCAGTTCCAGTGTTTCTAGCTGCACGTCGCTGTTGCACGGGCCGTCGAGCCGGCAGTAACAGGCTAAGTTGTAACCGGTCAGCTCCGTTATTGGCCTCGGAGGGGTTGGATGGGGAGTAGCCGGGCGGCACGGTAGGCGGGATAGCTGCCGGCGATGAGGCCGATCATGAGACTGATGGCGAATGCCGCCACGAGGGGCGGAACAGACAAGACGGGGGTGAACCCAGCCAGGGCCCCGGAGGGGTCGAAGGCCGGTGCAACGGCTTGGACGAGGAAGATCAGTCCGATCCCGACTCCGACGCCGATGAGTCCACCGAGGCCGGCCAGGACGATGGATTCGATAAGGATCTGTTTGAGGATGGCGCGGCTGGTGGCGCCGTTCGCTTTGCGGATGCTGACCTCACGGATTCGTTCGGCGACCGAGGCCAGCATGATATTCAGAACTCCGATTCCGCCGACGACCAGCAAGATCACCGCGATGACCGGAATGAACAGGACGAGGATGTGTACGATCTGGTTGAAGGTCTGCAGCCGGTCTCCCAGGGATTGAATTTGGAAGTCCCGCAGCCGTGGATCCGTGATGTGGTGGCGGGCGTCGAGGATGCGGGTGACCTCGGCCATCGCGGCGGGCACAGCTGTCCGTTGGGTGGCTTGCACGATGATCGCGTTGAGTGTGTTGCCGGTACCGACGATGTAGCGGCGAGCGGTGCCCAACGGCACGACCGCAGTGTTGTCCTCTTGCTGGCCGTAGCTGGCCATCACACCGATGACCCGGAAAGGCACATGGTTGATCTGGACTGGCTGGTTCAGCGCTGCCGCGGGATCACCGAAGAGGGTCCGCGCGACGGTAGGACCCACGACCGCCACCCTGGCGGTCTGGCGGGCCTGAGCCTGGTCGAAAAACGACCCTGCGGTAAGGATCCGGTTGTTCGTTGCAGCCCAGATTTCCGTGGTACCGACGGTGGTCGCCGAGGTGAGCTTAACGGTTCCGGTCGCGATCGCGATTCCTGAGCTGTAGATGGATGGGGTGATGGTTGCGACGTCGGGTGCGTCCTGCAGTGCGGAGGCGTCGGCGTCAGTCAGATTCCGGGTGGGTGGCCCCCCGGGGACGCCGGCGGTCGTCGGCACGACGCCGATCTCATTTGCCATCGTGTCGACGCGCGCGTTGACCGAGTTCTTCACCCCGTAACCGCAGGCGACGAGCAAAATCACCGCCGAGACTCCGATGATGAGGCTGAGCATGGTCAGCGCGGAACGCCGCCGGTGGGCGCGCAATCCGCCTCGCGCGATGGCTGAAGCCTCCTGCCGGCTCATGGTGTGGCGGCTCATTGTGGCCTCCCCCGTTTCCGCGGCACCGCACCCGTCCGCCAAGGACATCCCGACAGAGGATCGGAGTCCTTGTCCGGCCGTCAGACTGGGCAGATTACCGACACCTCCTGGGCACTCAGTTAGACTTTCATTAGAACCGTCTTAGGTGAGATGATCGACGGTTGGTCTCCGGCTACCCCCAAGCAATCATGGACGGCAATTCCCACCGGCCTGCTCCTCTCGTCGGCCCAAAGACACCCGACATGATCGAGCAGGCTACCTATAGCTACAGGAAGGGTTGGGACCTCACGAGGCGACGTAAGACAATCCCAGAGGCGTGCGAGGGAACGGAGATCCCTTCGAACGCATCGGGCAACCGCCGGCACCTGACTCAATCAAACCGACTTCGTCGGGCCTATCCGAGCTAGGGCCGTCCCCGGGCTCAGGATGAAGATCGTGAATGTGGCGTGCCGCATCTGTAACGATGATGTGTCATATCCCGATATCCCGGTGAGGGGCCGGACCTGGGAGGGCACTGTTGATCCGTCCCTTGCGCGAGATCTTGGTTTCGACGAGCCGGTCGTCGGGGTGAAAATGATCTTCTTCACCACTTTTGTCACAATAATTCGGCGAAGCCAGGAGGCGGCGGAAGAGCGCCGGGGGTCTCCGGCTCAAGTAGCAGGAAACTCGATCCGTCTGCCGATCGGGACAGACGTGCAGCAAGGGGATTACTTAGAGCACCGGCTTCCGAACGATGAGCTACGAATGATGACTGTGATCGACGTCATTCATCCGTACATGCCTAGTGCAACTAACGGCGACGATCACATCGAAGTCACCTGCGTGCCGAGTAAGCGGGCAGCGATTCCCCAGGTTATCGCACCTGCACTGCATCCGACGATATCCGTCGCCGTTGCGCTAGCGAAAGAAGGACGGATGTCCGACGCGGTCTTCGAGGCGTTGCGGTTAGTTGAAGAACGAGTTCGGTCTCTTACGGTACGTAACGACTCAGGGCGCGCGCCGATGGAGGAGGTGTTCGGCACGAGGCCGCCGCAACTCGATATCACCACCACTACAGGCAAAGCGGTTCATGACGAGAGCGAGGGTTTTCGGCTCTTGTTCATCGGCGCCATGCTCACGCTGGGAAACCCTCATTATGCGGGCAGAGCTGCTCCTGTTTCATTAGACGAGACCATGGAGTACTTGGCGGTGGCCAGCATGCTTATGCGGCGCCTGGACCGCGCCGAGAGCAGACTAGTCTGATATTGTCATTCATGGGCAAATCAAGGCGATGGGGACGCTCTGCGTCGATCGGAGCTAATATAATAATCGAATTCTGCTCTGGCATGGACAGTGGTCTCCACCGCCTGCTCGCACTCACCATCATAGTCCGACACAGCCCAGCACGACAAACCGGCAAGCCCACTACTTACTCGCGTTCCACCTCGGCCCGTTGCCAAGCGGAGGCTAAAGATCGTGTCCGCCAGCAGCGCATCGCGCTCAGTCATACAAGCCTGTTATTGGTATCTGAGGGCTTCAACGGGCCGTAGCCGAAGGGCGCGGTAGGCCGGGTAGCAACCCGCAAAGAGCCCGATTGTAAGGCTGATCGCGAATGACGCTGCCACGGGGACAACGGTTACGACGGGGGCGAACCCGGCGAAGGTGGAGCCCAAGTAGGACGTGAAGGCGGGCGCGATGACGCCGACGAGGCCGGAGAGTCCGACCCCGATGCCGACGCCGATGAGCCCACCGAAGCCGGCCAGGACGATGGACTCGACGAGGAACTGTTGGAGGATCGCGCGGTTGGTGGCGCCGATCGCTTTGCGGATCCCGATTTCGCGGGTTCGTTCGGTGACTGAGACCAGCATGATGTTGAGGATCCCAATCGCGCCGACGACCAAGGAGACTGCGGCGACGGCAGAGGTGAACAAGGTGAGGATCTGAAGGATCTGGTTGGAAGTGGTGACGGCGGACGTCAGGGACTGGGCCTCGAAATCCCGGGTTGCGGGGCTTCTGATCCGATGCCGGGCGTCGAGGATGTTGTTCACCTGCTCCTCCGCGGCGGGTACGGCGGCCACTGAGGCGGCTTGCACCGTGGCGTGGTTGAGAATGTCGCCGTGACCGAAGACATAGTTGCGCGCAGCGTCCAGCGGCATGACCACGTCTTTGTCGTCCGGCAAACCGGCGGACTTCATTACCCCGATGACCTTGAATGGCTGGCCGTTGATCTGGACCCTGCTACTCAAAGCAGCAGCGGAGTCCCCGCCGAACAGATTAGTCACCGTGGTCGTGCCCAGCACCACCACTCTCGCGGCGGCGTGGACCTGGGCCTCGTCAAAGAACGACCCAGTCTCGATATCCCGGTCGTTCACTTCGAGCCAGCGGTCGGTGGAGCCGACAACGTTGCCCAGTGACTGGGCGGTTGAGTGGGTGGTTGAGTAGGCGGTAGCGGTCTTGATCAGCCAGGGGGCGGTAACCTCCGGGATGACGGCGACAATGTCCGGTGCCTTCTGCAGTGCCGCAGCGTCGGCATCGGTCAGGTTTCTCGGAGTGGGTCCTCCGGGCGTGGTCCCCGTAGTGGGCACGATGGTGATCAGGCTGGCCAGCGGTTCGATACGCGCACCGATCGATTTCTGTACTCCATTACCAACGGCGGTCAGCAGGATGACCGCCGAAACTCCGATGATGAGCCCGAGCATGGTCAACGCGGAGCGCAGCCGGTGGGCGCCCACCGCACGCAGCGCGATGAGGACCGCCTCCCGTAACGTCATTTGCTGGTTTTCGCCGGCGGCAGCCCGCTGTCCATCAAGGACATCACACTGACCTCCGTCTGGGTCCGCTGTAGCTGGTCACTCTCGATGTGCCCGTCGCGCATCCGCACAACTCGCTTGGTGAACCGAGCGATCTCCTCTTCATGGGTGATGATCACGATCGTGCGACCGGTGTCGTTGAGCGCACCGAGCAACTTCATGATCTCGATGCTGGAAGTGGTGTCGAGGTTGCCCGTGGGCTCATCGGCAAGCAGAATCGAGGGATCGTTGATCAGCGCCCGCGCGATGGCCACCCGTTGCTGCTGACCGCCGGAGAGCTCATTGGGCATGTGCTTCTGACGCTCACCCAGACCGACGAGCTCCAGAGCCCGCCGGGCAGGATTGCGTCGAGCCCGCACCCCGGCGTAGACCAAGGGAAGCTCGACGTTGCGGAGTGCGCTGGTGCGGGCAACCAGGTTGAAAGACTGGAACACGAACCCGATCTTGTGGCTACGGATTTTGGCTAGCCGGTGGTCGGACAGTCGGCTGACGTCGGTGCCGTCGAGTAGATAGCGTCCGCTGGTCGGAATGTCGAGACAGCCCAGGATGTTCATGAGCGTGGTCTTGCCAGATCCAGACGGGCCCATGATGGCGACCATTTCACCGTCATCGATGGTCAGGTCGATACCGTGGAGCGCCGGTACCGCGATCTTACCCATTCGGTATGCCTTGCTGACATCCTCGAGCCGGATCATGTCGCTCCTCGGTCTGGATATTGATGGCTCTTGAGTTGGATGCCCGGGGCCCTCAACTCGGCAATAGTCAGCTAGGCTGCGTCTTGGTTCTCATCTGCATGCGTTCGTCCTCGTTACAGCAGCGTTCGGATCAATGCGGCGATGGACGCGCGCAAGGCTTTGCGGACTGACGCTTCGAGCCCCGAAAATCTGTTCGGCCCGTGCTGGCAGTCCTCTCCTACATCGATCACGCCCACAATGTTGCCGCGTGTGGGCCGCGCGCACATCGGAGCAGGGTCCGAGATTTGGTGTCAGACCCTGCTCCGATATGCCGTTGACCCGAGATAGCAGCGGGCCGAGACCGATGTGACCGACTGGTTGCCTGGCGGTGCCTTAGGGATCAGTTTGGTACCACAGGCTCCGCACGCGGGCAGGCAAACTCATATGTCGACCGGTCGCACGCACGGTCCTTTCACCACCCGCGTGGAAACGGAGCGCTACGCCGCCACCGCGCCAGTCTCCGACCCAACCATCCTCGTCAGCACTCGAGCCAGTGATGTAATTCCTGTTTAGGGACGCTAAATCATGTTGAGGCGAAGAACTTCACGAGCAGCTCGTTGACCTCGGCGGGTCTTTCGAGGTAGCCGAAATGCCCACAGTCTTCGATCTCCTCATACCGAGATCCCGGGATCACCTCGGCTACCTCACGAGCCAGATACGGCGGAACCATCAGGTCATCGGCGAACCCGATGACCAGGCTCGGCACCTTGATCCTACTGTAGGCGGTCAGCCGGTCGGTGAAGTCTTCCACCTCCAGTTGAGCCCGCATGCCAGCACTGATGCCAGACCTGTAGAACTCGAACAAATCAAGCCATTCCTGCACCGCTGAGCGATCGTTGAGCGTCCGCGGAGACAGGTTCAGTAACGCGGTGATCGCCGCGTAGTACGTCGACGGCAGCTCGATCCCCGTGTCGTACAGGGCACGCTGTCCTGCCGACAGTCGGGACTGCACGGGGTCAGGCCTTCCGTGTGCAGCCATCATTACTGCTTGCAATACTAGATCCGGCCGCACAAGTGCCAACTCCTGCACAATCCGAGAGCCCAGCGACGTACCGACCACCCGCGCCGGCCCATTACCCAGGTGCTGGATCAACGCCGCGGTATCACCCACCAGATCCTCGATGGTCATCCCGCCGGCGCACTCGTCCGAGGGCGGGATGCCACGGTTGTCCATGGTGACCACCCGGTAACCGGCCGCAACCAGCGCCGGGACCTGGTGCAACCGCCACACCCGCCCAGGGCTGCCGGTCCCCATTACCAACACCACAAGCTCTCCGGTGCCCGTCACCTGGTAGCTGAGTCGAATCCCATTGAGCTCGACGACCGGCATGATCCTCCTTCGTCACCGATACCGAGCAGCCTAATCTACGGCGCTTTTGCATCAAATGATATGTCCCGCAGCCGGCCAAATCGCGCGGAAGACGTCCTCGAGTGATGCGTTACGTGGAGTCAATTCCTGGAGCGGTATGTAATGCGCCGCGGCGGCCGATGCGATCCTCCATGCGGCCATGCCAGTGACCGACAGTCCACCGCCAGGTTCAGCAAGCACTGTCGCACCCATGCCGGTTAATACCCTCGTCAGCCCACTGCGGCGGGGTGAGCGCACGAATACATCGCGCCGGAGACGCTCCGCCAGCTCCCACGTGGAGACTTCGGTGATCAACTCGCCGCGATCAACAAAGAGTAGCTGGTCGGCGGTCAGCGCCATCTCACTCAGGTCGCAGCTGGACACCAGGACCGTCCGACCCTGCGCGGCCAGCGACCGCATCAGAGCGCGGATCCACTCGGCACCATCGGGATCCAGGCCGTTCGCCGGCTCATCGAACAACAGGACACCAGGGTCGCCGAGCAGTGCACCGGCGATCCCGAGCCGCTGCCGCATGCCGAGGGAGAACTCGCCTATCCGCTTCCCGGCTACGGCCGAAAGCCCCGACTCGTCGAGCACCTCATCCACCCGGCGCCGGCCGATGCCATTGCCGCTCGCCAGGGACCGCAGGTGGTCCGCCGCGGTGCGCCCGCCGGGCACCGCGCTCGCATCGAGCAGCGCCCCCACGGTGTGCATCGGCCGGTCGATGGTGGCGCAGCGCTGCCCGTTCACCAGCGCTGTGCCAGCCGTCGGAGCGTCCAGGCCCAGGATGAGTCGCATCGTGGTCGACTTCCCTGAGCCATTCGGACCGAGGAAGCCAGTCACCACACCTGGGTGGGCCGTGAACGACAGACGGTTCACCGCATGCTGATCGCCGTAGTCCTTGGTCAGTTCGCGTACCTCGATCATGCCGCCAATGCTGCCGCGTGCGGGGCGCATGCACATCGGAGCACGGTTCGGGATTCGGGGTCGGATCCAGGTCTGACGCACTACTCGGGGATTGCAGCTACAGTGATCGACGTGTCTGAGCCAGCTGGGGCCGGTTCCGGCGTGGTACGGCTACGGTTTGGGGCTCGCACCTGGCATCCTACCGTGACCGACGTGTTGGCGGCGGTGGTGATTACCATGCTCGCCGCCTTCCTCACGCTCGGTACCGCGATCGGGCTTTCGAGCGGTACGGCGGTCGTGGTGTGGCTGGTGGCGTTTGGGGTCGGTCTTCCACTTACAGTCCGCAGGCGGTGGCCCGTCCCGGCGTTCGGCGTCGTTGTCGCCTCGGCGGTTGCCGCCGAGTTGCTGGGCATGTCGAGTGCGGCACCCGTGCTGGCCGTCGCGGTCGCACTTTCCTCGGTTGCGCTATCCGTGAGGCCGCGGCGCTCGGCCATCGCGCTCGGCGCGGCGCTGCTGGGTGTGGCGCTGGCAGCAGTGCTCTCCGCGACAGTGCTGGGCCCCCAGTTCCTCGTCGCCGCACCCCACCTGACTTGGTTCAATTTCCAACTGGATCCGGTCTCCTCGCTGGGTTTCTCCTGGTTCACCATCGGTGCAGGTTGGGCGCTTGGCCGCAGCACCCGAGCGCACCGGGATTACGCCGCCCAGATCGCCGAGCACCACGCGCAGCAAGCCGTCTCCAAGGAGCGGTTACGGATCGCCAGAGAGATGCATGACGTCGTGGCTCACAGCATGGGCGTGATCGTGATGAAGGCCGCCGTGGCCAACCACGTATCCGACACGCGTCCAAAGGAGGGCCGGGAAGCGCTCCGCGTCATCGAGTCCGTTAGCCGCACCGCGCTCGCCGACATCCAACGCGTGCTCGGCTCGTTGCGATCCGAGGGGGAGGTTGACCTGGCGCCCAGCCCGGGCCTCGACGAGCTACCAAAGCTGATCGAGAACGCACGGCTCGCTGACGTCCAGGTCGAGTTCGATCGCGGGACGATCCCAGCACTATCCTCAGCAGTCCAGCTCTCCGCGTACCGAATCGTGCAGGAGGCGCTGACCAACGTCATCAAACACGTAGCAGCACCGGCCCGGTGCACCGTCCGCATCACTGCCGACTCGGGCGAACTGCACCTGGCAGTGATCGATGACGGCGCACCATGTCGTCCGGCTGGCGAGCCCGGGCACGGCCTGATCGGCATGCGGGAGCGAGCCGCCCTACACCACGGAACCCTGGTGGCGGGTCAGCTAGCCAACGGCGGGTTCGCCGTACACGCCCGCCTCCCCTACCAGGATGAGAGCCCGCATGGCTGAGGCCCAAGTCCGAGTACTGATCGTCGACGATCAAGCGCTACTACGGGGCAGCTTGCGGGTACTCATCGACACCGAGCCGGACCTGATCGTCGTCGGCGAAGCAGGTAGCGGCGCGGAAGCTGTCAACCTGGTCTGCTCAGAGGGCCCGGACGTGGTGCTGATGGACGTGCGTATGCCGGGCATGGACGGTATCGAGGCTACTAGGAAAATCACCGCACACAAGCACGCCCCGAGAATTCTGGTGCTCACCACCTTTGATCTTGACGAATACTTGTACTCCGCACTGCGGGCGGGGGCCAGCGGCTTCCTACTCAAGGACACACCCCCTGCTCAATTGTTGGACGCGATCCGAGTGGTCGCCTCCGGCGAGGCGTTGCTCGCACCCACCGTCACCCGGCGGTTGATCGCCGAGTTCGTACGCCACCCAGAGCCGACCAGGCGTCCGGCCCGCACGCTGGTCGGTATCACCGACCGGGAGCGTGAGGTGCTGACCCTCATCGCACTCGGATTGTGCAATAGCGAGATCGAACGCCATTTGCATCTGAGCCGAGGGACTGTCAAGACACACATCGGCCGGCTGCTCGCCAAGCTGGGCGCAAGGGACAGGGCACAACTGGTGATCGTGGGATACGAGACCGGCTTGGTGGGAGCCATTTCGACATAGCGCGGTTTCTGGTATAGCTGTCGTGTCCGGGTCCTGGCGGTTCGGTGACCGAAACGGTTTCCAGCTCCGAGCGCAGCCAGCGGCTCGAATCCCAATAGTTCAAATTAGTCGACGGGTGGTCGAGTGGGCCGCCGTAACGCACGTTTGGCCGGCAGCGGATTGCCCTCAATTATGTGACCGATCCTAATGTCCAGCTGCCAGCGCTGCCAAATCGATTAAGCCGTCGTCTCTGGCGAGGCCGCTCAGGTGGGCACCGGTTGCGGATACCCCTGATTAGCGACAGCACCCGTGTGCTAGCGGTGGACCTAAACCGTGCGCAGCGGCAGAAATATTCTGGCCGCGTCCCCCTGTCAACCTGGGTTGAGGCACGTGCGAGTCGATCTAAGGCTCATTGGGACGGTTTCGGCAACATGCTCGATCCGCAATACGACCCCCACATGTCCAAGAAGATATGTTGGCCGCTCCCAGTAGCTGTTCTCCCTATCCTCAGCAGAGGCAAGATATATGATGCGCACCCGGGCAGCCGGCCAAGGCAGCCGGCCAAGGACAGCTCATCCTCACCCAGGAGGAGCGATGGCTTCATCCCCGTGAGAAAACCTGCCTGGAGCACCCCTGCAGACTCCTCCGGCTGCCTCGCCCGCAATAGGGTCTTGGCAACCCTATGGTCCAACTTCCTTTCGCTTGCCGGGTTTACGCTAACCAGTCCGGTAATCGTCGACGAACAAGTTGACTAACCATGCTGATGGCGGGCTGCCTGTCGGATGTGATCGATCGCGGCAACCGCCTCATTACCCGTGTAGCTCCAATGTGCAGCACTTGACGCCGCCGCCGGCCTTGAGCAGTTCGGAGATATCGACACCAACGGGCTCGAAGCCGCGTCCACGCAAAGCGCTGATCAGGTGAGTGGCCGCCTGCGGCAGTACCACGTGCCGACCATCAGAAACTGCGTTGACGCCGAATACCTCGGCGTCGGCGTCGGTGGCGAGGACCGCGTCAGGGTATAGTTCACGCAGCATCGCCCGGCTGCCGGGCGAAAATGCCGCCGGATAGTACATAATCTCGTCGTCATCAAGCACGGCGAGAGCCGTGTCAAGGTGATAAAAGCGGGGATCGACCAACGTCAAGCTGATTACGGTGCGACCGAACAGCGCTTGCGCTTCGCGATGCGAATGCCGGTCGGTTCGAAACCCGGTCCCGCCCAATAGCCAGCGCTGGGTTACCAGGTAATCAC
The DNA here is from genome assembly GCA_025924655.1 of Pseudonocardiaceae bacterium. Lineage (GTDB taxonomy): Bacteria > Actinomycetota > Actinomycetes > Mycobacteriales > Pseudonocardiaceae. The sequence continues at coordinate 12,862 of JAICHZ010000031.1, forward strand.
CTTCACCCTCATTGATGAATTGTGGCTCGTGGCGCTGTTTGTATTCCCTTGCCGCGAACCACTCCCGGTAGGCTGCGACCTCACCCATCCGCTCGTGGTAGCGGAACTTGGCGAGCAACACAACTCCGTCGACAACGGTTGCGCCATTGGCAGAAAAGACCATGTCCGGCAAGCCCTCGACTGGGTCGATGAGCTCAATCTCATGCCCGAACTCCCGATAGCAGTCATGCAGGCTCTCCCACTGCGTCATTGCAAGATCAACGTCAATTGGCTTGTTTAGCTCCATCCACGGGTTGATTGAATAGGTTACATCGAAAAAGGTGGGCGGGCACATCAGATATCGCCGGGGCCGGGTCACACGTGCGGCCGCTGTTCGCAAATACGCCGACCCGGTGCCGGTGAATTCGTCGTACACAGCTTCTCCTTATCATTGATCACCTAATAGCGTCGCGATTCCATCCGGTCAGCCACTTCTGTCGCAATATTTTCGACCCATGGACAGGTCAGACTCAGATAGTCTTCCATACGGAGGGCGACAGAGCGATCCAATCGTGCTGCGTTGAAGAATATCTCCTCATGTACCAACAGACCCTTGTCGACGATGAGCCGAAGTTTACGATTGAAAGAAAACGGCGCTATCGATCCGCTCACGCTTGCAGTCAGCCGTTCAGCGACATCACGTGCAGCAAAGGCCGCTTTCGTACCGCCGGCCAACTGGGTCAACCTGATAAGGTCAACGTATTTATCCCCCGGGATCACCGCGAGTAGGTACTTCCCTTTTTTCTTAGTGAGGGTGATGCGCACCACGATGGACTTAGCGGCTTGGGCGAGCGAGTTGCTCCTCAGCGCACTGGCGATATCTGTCCTCCCTTCCGCTGCGTGCTCAATAATTCGATACCGAGCGCCGCTCGCGCAAAGAAGGCCGACCAGCTTATCGTGAGTCGAATCGATCAACATCCCAGTGCTTTCCGATTTTTCGTGGTTGGCTATCCGCCGGCGCGGTGGCACGCCGGTCGGTCATCGACGTAATGCCAGTCTTCAAGTTGACCCACCGAAAGGACCTGATCACCTCACTCCTGGGGATTGTTCGTGACCTCCAAGACCCGGCAGCGGAGGCGAGGCATCCAGATAACCGGGACCTGCTAGATTACATAAGACTCGTACGCGGCGGGGTCGGCGAGCCGCCCCATGGTCGTTCTCGCAACAGGTTTCATCGGGATAGAAGGCCGATGAAAAAAATTGGCCATCAGCTTGCTGTGTGCCATACCAGCGCAGCGCTTGCACGAGGGTTGAAATTTGTGGTGTCTGTCACTTCCTAGTGTTCTCGAACTGAAGGGCTGAGAAAGCTGGCGCGAATCCGGGCTTCGCCATGGTGTGATGCTTGCCCGGCTGACCTACAACTACTTGTAGCTGAACAGGTTCCACCGTCGCAGCTCGGGTGGAGTGCCTCGTCAAGACACGCCCAGCCCGACGAGGCACTCCGTATATTTGTGCCGATCAGGATGGTGACGCGGCGTCCATCTGCTCGCGCAGGCTACGCGGCCGCATGTCGGTCCACACCTGGTCGACATAGGCTGAGCATTCCTCTCTGCTCCCCTCCTTGCCTACTCGGTGCCAGCCCTGCGGTACTTCATGCCCTGCTAACCAGAGCGAATACTGATCCTCGTTATTGCGTAGAACCTCATACCTGGCATCGTCATCCATCTCGCTGTCTCCTTTAATTGTTCACCGATGGCTCGCTATTGGAATTAGCTAGTGTTATTTCACTCTACGACCCCCGTCTCCTGCGTTTTCGCGATTGCCTCAAGCTCCGCCGCGGCGCGGGGAAATTTGCGAAGGGTGGGACTGATAGTGCCCAACACCGTAACAACCCCGAGGCCTGCCGCGCAAAGCAGTATCGCCTGGTTGCTGGAAATCACCTCCATGAGAAGGCCGCCGAGCGCAGGGCCTGCGACGCCGGCTGAACCGATGAGCACACCCATCACACTGCTCATCCTGCCTCGCAACTCATCGGGAGTGAGGAGAAGTTGATAGGTGCTGACTGTCGTGTTCGCGGTTGGAGCCAGCAACGCCATTGCGGCGAGCAGCATGCCCATGACGTACCCATTTCCGATAAAGATCGCAAGTGGGGTGAGAAGCGTCACGACCCAGAACACGCCGATGATAGCCAGATACGGACTCAGCCTCTGATACAGGCGCGGCGCAAGTAGGGAACCGAGAATTCCACCCACGCCCATCATCCCCACCATAATGCCGATCTCCCCGGACGCCATCCCTCTGGCTTGGGCAAGCACAATAATGATAACGAAATAGGCGGCGAGGAAGAGGTTGATGCCAACCGCGAACAGGCCGATGACTCGGATGGGGCGGTGCCGCCACATCCAGCGTAAGCCGGACGCCATCTCGTGACCAAGGCGACTTAATGGTTCCGGTCGGACCTCTCGCGGCGGCACGCGGAGGAACAGCAGCGCGAAAAACCCCATGATGCGGGTCAGCACGTCCACCGCGAAGGGAACGAATCTCGCCAAAGCGAACAAGAACCCGCCTGCCGCAGTGCCCAACAGCGCTGCCAGGCTACTACGTGCTGCGTTCATCGACACAGCCGTCGACAGTTGCTCACCCGGTACCAGATTCGGAAGGCACGCCTCTTCCGCCGGTTCGAACATTGCCCCGCACACTCCCCATACTGCGGCCACCAAAAGGATGTGCCCCACACTGGCCACGCCCCACCACAGTGCTATGACTAGGCTAATGGTTGAGACCACATCTGCGACCTCGCAACTGAGCATGACGGTCTTGCGATCCCAGCGGTCTACGAGCGCTCCCGCAGGCAAGCCGACCAACAACGACGCCGCAGCGCTCGTCCCCAGCACAAGCCCAACCGTCGCCGGCGAGCTGGTGACCGCGAGCACCATAAGTGGCAAAGCGAGGCCAGCTACACTGCCACCGAACTCCGAGAGCGCCTGGCTACCCCATAGCACGCAGTAGTTGCGATTGCGCGACAACGGGGGGATCATTGAATTAGCCTGGGATGCCGTCATAACATCACCTCACGACAGTCCCGCGCGATACGCCGAAGAGCGTCGACGAAATCGTCGGCGACGGTTTGTACGGTTGCGTACTGTAAATCGGTGCCGTAGTACCAAGAAAATCGGAGCTGTCCGTTGCTAACCTCGCCAACAACTTCCAGCAGGTGCCCGTTCCGCTCTGCGGGATCGCGCTCCTGTCCGATGGAGGAATGCGTGGCCCAGTAAAGGCTACGTTCTTCGTCTTGTGACCGCGCGTCCCATTGACCGAGGTAGTTGAAAGCGATCTGTGGTCCCTGCTCGTTGGCGGACAGCTGTTCTCGCGTCACCGGAGAACCGAGGTAACGCAGCGCCCCGAAACCAAAGCCGTTGCCAGGAATAGCCCGAAGCTGCCGACGCACCGATTTGATTAAATCGCGCCAGTTCGGCTCATCACTGGCTGCTATATCCAGCGCGACCGGGAAGATGCTGGTGAACCAGCCGACGGTGTGGGAAAGGTCGACACCGTCGAGGACCTCTTCGCGACCGTGGCCCTCCAGATTAATGGAGACTCTGCCTCGCCCAGTCCGCCGCGACAAAGCCCAGGCCAAAGCTGTGAGTAAGACGTCATTGATGCGCGTGCGGTAAACGGTGGGGGCTGCCCGCAGTAATGTGTTGGTGTTCCCGGGGCTCAGCAGCACAGATACCGCCCTCGTCGTAGTCTCTGACTCCGGTTGTGCGCCCTCCACCCGCAATTCAGTCACTTCCAATGCGGATACCCAGTGGTCCAACTCGTGGTCAAGCCCACCTGCGGCCACGTACTCGCTCAGGCGCTGCGCCCACTCCCGGAACGACGTGGTCTTGAGGCCGAGGGCGATCGTCTCGTTGCGCACCGCCTGCTGGTATGCCGTGTCGAGGTCGTCGAGCAGGATGCGCCAGGAGACACCGTCGACTACGAGGTGGTGGGCCACCAGCAATAGGAGCGGCCGCTGCTCCATACCAAGATCGAACAGTGCCGCCTTCAGCTGGGGTGGGTGCCCCAGGTCGAAGCTCGCATGGATGTCGTCGGCGATCTTCTCCATGGCTGCGGGCTGCTCCTCGGAGTCCACATCGGACAGATCGTGCTGTTGGAGTCCTTCCATGGAGCCCACAGGGGCGTTGTGCTGGCACCACTGGCCGTCGGCGTACTCAAACCGCATCCGCAGTGCGTCATGGTGGATAAGTAAGGCATCGAGCGCCTGCTGGAGGGCCCCCTCATCCAGGTCGTCGGCCAGCTCCACAAGGAAGGACTGGTTGAAGTGGTGCGGGTTTACCCGGTAGGTCTGGAAGAACCAGTGCTGGATCGGGGTGAGCGGTGCAGCGCCAACGACCGGTTCCCGCTCGGCTTGATCGGTCTTCGCTGTAGTGACGAGCGGCGCAAGCGACGCGATGGTCTGACGCAAGAAAATATCCTTGGTGGTCAGCCACAACCCAGCCTGACGAGCCCGTGACACCATCTGAATACTCAGGATGGAGTCCCCACCGAGCTCAAAGAAATTGTCTTCAACCCCCACCTGTTCCGCACCAAGAACCTGCGCCCAGATACCAGCCAACACCCGTTCAGCATCGGTGCGCGGCGGTACATAACCCACCGCCGGACCCCACTCCGGTGCGGGCAGTGCTTTGCGGTCCAGTTTCCCACTCGGGCTCAACGGCAGCCGATCCAGCGTTACAAACGCCGAAGGCACCATGTAATCCGGCAAGGTGGTCGCCACATACGCCCGCAGTTCAGCGGTGTCGATGGTCTCGTCGGCTGTGGGCACGACATAGCCCACCAACCGCTTACGACCTGGTTCGTCCTCCCGGGCGATCACCGCCGCTTGTGCTACACGAGAATGTGACGCCAGCACCGATTCGATTTCACCCGGTTCGATCCGGAACCCACGGATCTTGACCTGCTCATCGGCACGACCCAGGAAGTCCAGTTGCCCGTCGGCGCGCCAACGAACCATGTCGCCGGTGCGGTACATCCGGCTACCCGGCTCACCGAACGGGTTGGCTATGAACCGCTCCGCGGTTAGACCAGGCCGGTTGACGTAGCCGCGAGCCAACCCCGCCCCAGCGATGAACAACTCACCGGCGACACCCACCGGCACCGGTCGCAGACCGGCATCCAGCACATAAACCCGGCTGTTGATAACTGGGTAGCCGATGGGCGGGGTTCTCGTACCGCCCAGCGGCACGGTCAGTGTGGCACACACCGTTGACTCTGTCGGCCCGTAGGCATTGATCAGCCGGCGGCCCGATGACCACCTTCCGACCAGCTCCGCCGAACATGCCTCGCCGGCTACGACCAACGTTGCACCGGGCAGCACGTCGTGACCGGACATCGTCGCCGCCAGCACCACAGGGGGCACCGTCGCGTGGGTCACTCCGTGCTGGCGCAAGAGCTCCGCCAGCGGCTCACCCGGCGACAACCGGTCAGCGGGAGCCACCACGAGTGCCGCACCCGATAGCAACCCCATGCACAGTTCCCAAAACGCCGCGTCGAAGCTTAACGAAGCGAACTGCAATACCCGACTGCCCGGACCAACGTTCAACCGCTCCACCTGGGTGGCCGACAGACTTCCCACGCCGGTGTGCGACACAATCACGCCCTTGGGTCGACCCGTGGACCCCGAGGTATAGATCAGATATGCCGGATTCAACGGATGAATCTCAATGGAGGGAGCGATATTGACGTGCTGGCCGATTGCCTCCACAACCTCTGGCTCGTCCAGCAGCAGCTGTGGGGCGGTGTCCGGCAGGCCCCCGGCCACCTCAGTGGTGGTCAGCACCATCGTGGGTCGGGCGTCATCGAGCATGAACGCGATCCGTTCTGCCGGGTATGCCGGATCCACCGGCAAGTACGCCGCACCTGACTTCGCTACCGCCACAACCGCGACGATCATGTCCACTGACCGGGGCAGCGCCAACGCCACGAACCGTTCCGGGCCCGCACCGTGTTGGATCAACAACCGAGCCAAACGATTGGCCCGGGCATCCAACTCGGCATAACTCAGCGACACGTCATCGGTCACCACGGCGGTGGCCGCCGGGGTCCGCGTGAC
>JAICHZ010000032.1 GCA_025924655.1 Pseudonocardiaceae bacterium
TACCGCTCGCCGTACTCCCGATCCGGCAGCGTGACCATGATCGGGTGGGCGCCGGCGTGCAGCACCAGCAGCCACGAATCGGTGGCCGGCGGTGGCGGGTGGGACCGCACGTCGGTGCCGTCGATCCACATGCTGAGCGTCCGGAGATCACCGTCTCGCCAGTCGTAGAGCTCCATGGGGCGCCCGTCGGGATGAAACCAGACCAGGTCGGGCGCGCCGCCAGGAGTGGTGCGGCCCTCGAAGAACTCCGGTTGGCGCAATGCGGGTGTCGTGGTGCGCAGCGCGATCAGGCGGCGAGTGAAAGCGGTCATCATTTCGCTGTCCGGATCGGCCGACCAGGCCAGCCAGGACGTCTCGTCGTCGAGCCGGTAGGGATTGTTGTTGCCGCCCTGAGTGCGCCAGCGTTCGTCACCGGCCAGCAACATGGGCGTGCCGGTGGACAGCACCAGGGTGGCCAACAGGTTGCGCGCCTGGCGCGCGCGTAGATGGCGCACCGCCGGATCCTCGGTGTGGCCCTCGACACCGCAGTTCCAGGAACGGTTGTCATCGGTGCCGTCGGCACCGCACTCACCGTTGGCCTCGTTGTGCTTGCGGTTGTAGGAGACCAGATCCCGCAGCGTGAACCCGTCGTGCGCGGTGATGAAGTTGATCGATGCCCACGGCCGCCGGCCACTTGCCGCGTAGAGGTCTGAGCTGCCCGCCAGCCGGGAGGCGAGCTGGCTGACGCCGGGAACGCCACGCCAGAAATCCCGCACGACGTCGCGGTAACTGCCGTTCCACTCACTGAAATGCACACCGAACCCACCGACCTGGTAGCCATCGCGAGTGGCGTCCCAGGGCTCGGCGATGAGCTTGCGGGTGCGCAGCAGCGGGTCAGAGGCGATCGCGGTGAGTAGCGGGGCGGCCGGGTCGAACGGTCCGCCCCGGGGGCGCCCCAGCACGCTTGCCAGATCGAGACGGAACCCGTCGACGCCCAGCTCGCCGGCCCAGTACCGCAGTGCGTCGGTGACCAGAGCGATCACTGTGGGCGAGCCACTGTTGAGGGTGTTGCCGCAGCCGGTGAGGTCCTGGCGGAGGTAGTAGGCGGGCGCGTCCAGCCCCCGGTAGGCCAGGGTGGGCCCAGTCGCGTCACCCTCACAGGTGTGGTTGGCCACGACGTCGACGATGACCTCCAGGCCCGCGGCGTGCAGCGCGGCCACCATCGTGCGGAACTCCGCCACCTCCTCGCCGGGCACTGCGGCGTATCCCGGATGCACCGCAAGCAGGGCCAGCGGCGAGTAGCCCCAGTAGTTGGTCATCCCAGCGCGCAGCAGCAGCGGCTCCGGGCAGAATGCGGACACCGGCAGCAGCTCCACGGTGGTGATACCCAGCTCGGTGAGGTACGAGGTCACCGCAGGGTGGGCTAGCCCCAGATAGGTGCCACGGTGCTCGGGGGGCACCTCCGGATGGGTCCGGGTGAAGCCGCGCACGTGCAGCTCGTAAAGCACCGTTTGCTCCCACGGCACGTCGGGCCGGGTGCCGGTGTCCGGGCCGCCACTGACAGTGACCACCGATACCGGGACGCTGCCCCGCGAGTCGATCGTGCAGCGCGGGCCGCCGGGGTCACCCTGGTAGCCCAGCGCGGCCCGCAGATCGGTCACGCTGCCTTCGATCCGCAGCGTGTAGGGGTCGATCAGTAACTTGGCAGGGTTACACCGGAGCCCACGCGGAGGGTCCCACGGCCCGTGCACCCGGTAGCCGTAGCGCTGACCGGGGCCCACCCCGGTCAGCAGCCCGTGCCACACCCCGAAGGTGTGTTCCGGCAGCGGCACCCGCAGCTCCCCGCCATCTGCGGACAGCAGGCAGACCTCGACCGCCTCGGCGACCGTGGAAGCCACCGCGAAGCGCACCCCGCCGCCTTCGGCGTGTGCGCCGAGCGGAAACGGTCGGCCAACTTGCGGGCGGCTCATGGACAGCTATCCTGCCTGGCCGGTCCGACAGTGGCTGGACCAATCGGCAGCCGCACTGTTCCGATCAGCACAATGGCGGGGTGAACGCGGGGGAGCAGACACCACCTGACAACGAGGCCGATCTCGTCGTGCAGATGGACGGCGTAGGCGTTCGGCGCGGCGCTGCCACGCTGCTGAACCGGGTGGACTGGCAGGTAGAGCTGGACGAGAAGTGGGTCGTTCTGGGACCCAATGGTGCCGGCAAGACCACCCTGCTGCGGTTGGCCGCGACCGAGCTGCACCCGACCCACGGGCTGGTGCACGTCCTGGGGGAACGGATCGGTCGCACCGACGTGTTCGGGCTCCGTCCACGGATCGGCTTCTCCTCGGCGTCGCTGGCGTCGCGGATCCCCGGTGACGAGGTGGTGACCGACCTCGTGGTCAGCGCCGGCTACGCAGTGCTCGGGCGGTGGCGCGAACGATACGAGGCCGTTGACAGCGCACGAGCCATCGAGCTGTTGGCGGCCCTCGGGATGGAGGGGATGGCGCAGCGCCGCTTCGGCACCCTGTCCGAAGGAGAACGCAAGCGGGTGCTGATCGCCAGGGCGTTGATGACCGATCCGGAGCTGCTGTTGCTCGACGAGCCCGCGGCCGGGCTGGACCTGGGCGGGCGGGAGGATCTGCTGAGCCGGCTGGCCACCTTGGCCGCCGATCCGGACGCCCCCGCGACGGTACTAGTGACGCACCACGTCGAGGAGATCCCGCCCGGATTCACCCACGCCATGTTGCTGCGCGACGGTGCGGTAGTCGCCCAAGGCCTGCTCGGTGCTGTGCTGACCCGGGACAACCTGTCGAAGACGTTCGGAATCGATCTGGTACTACGCCGTTCCGGGCAGCGCTACTTCGCATACCGCGCGGCTGCTCAGTAACCCCCACGGATGTAGTAACGTAGTCGCTGTGAGTAGCATTGCTAGTGAACCGGGCTGCACGCGGCCTGGACCGTGGAGGGGAAGGCCATCATGGTAGGTCTCATCGTCGCGCTGCTCGTCATCTGGCTGATCGTCGCGTGCATAGGGATCGCCATCAAGGGTTTGTTGTGGCTGTTCGTCGTCGGGATCATCTTGTTCGTGGTCACGACCGCCTTCGGGGCCTTCACAGCCAATAGGTGAGGTGGCCCATCGGGCAGCGCGCCGCGTGGGCTAGCGTGCGCGGGGTGTCGGACGGACCGGACCTCAACCCGCACAACCTGCTTAACATCCTGCTGCACCATCTCGAGGTGCCCGCCGCGTTCATTCCGGGAGCTATCCTCCTGGGCGGGTTAGCCTGGTGGTTGGCGCCGCGTCGGGGTTGGGCTCAGGTACCGGCGATGCTTGCTGGCTGCGCTCTCGCGCTGGTATTGGCGCTGACCGTGGTTCGGCCGTTCGGGCACTTCTCCGTGGGTGGCCTCAACCCGTTGACGACGTTGCGCGAGTGTTCGGTCGGCAGCCTATCGTTGACGCATCTCTACGAGCAGCTCAACGTGGCGATGCTGGTGCCGTTTGGGGTCTTGGGCACCCTGGCGACTCGGCGGCCGTTGCTCATCGTGACATCGAGCGCACTGGTCAGCGCCTTCGCGGAGTTCGTCCAGGGCGCTACCGGCGGCGGCGAGTGCCAGGTCCGCGATCTCGTGCACAACACGGCGGGCGGCGTCCTCGGCGTGCTGCTGGCCGTGGGGATACTGCGGCTGCGCGCGCGACGATCCGCTGGCATCATCGCAGAGTTCCGAGTCGGTGCAGGATCATCGCGTTGATCGATGAGAGGTCGGCGTCGCAAGCCACCTGCACGGGGCGTTGTGGACCATTGTCGGGCCGCACGGCACCACGGTCGCGTCCGTGGTCGCAGACGACCTGAAGGGCCATCGGAGCGGTTGTCAGCGTGCCGGACACGGTGGCTTCCAGTACAGCCAACGGATCGTGCAGCGCCACCGGCGTCGAGCGCTGTTGCCGGCACTGCCCGATGATGCCGGCCAACGCCGCGCAGCGCGGTCCGGCGGCCGCCAGCTCCGCAAGCCAGGCACCGTCGACCGTGGCTCGCTGGGTCAGGTTCCAGGGCACCAGCGTGGTCGCCATGTCCTCCTCCACGAGCACCCGGTGGGCGGCTTCGGGATCGGAACTGATGTTGAACTCGGCTGGCGAACCGCCGAAGTTGCCACCCATGATCACGATGCGACCGATCCGGGGTTTGACCTCCGGATGCACGGCGAGCAGTAGCGCGATGTTGGTCAGCGGTCCGATGGCCACGAGAGTCACGGGGGCCACCGCGCCACGCAGCAAAGTGGCCATCAGGGGCACCGCGCCGAGAGCATTGACCGGTCCGCGGGCGTCCGGTAGCAGCTCGGCGTGCCCGCCCAGGCCGTCTCGACCGTGCCAGCGGTCGGCCCGCTGCGGCGGTGAGTACACCAGCGGCCGGGCGGCACCGGCGGCCACCGGCAGGTTACCGAGCCCGGCCAGAGTCCGCAGCCGCAGCGCGTTGGCGGTGGTGACCTCCACGCCAGCGTTGCCGAACACCGTGGTCACGGCGAGCAGCTGCACCTCCGGGCTGGCTGCGGCCAGCATCAGCGCCACCGCATCGTCTACTCCTGGGTCGGTATCGATGATCATCGGCACGGTCACCGGGCTAGCACCTCGTCGATTTCGGCGGCGGTCGGCAGGGACGGTTGAGCACCGGGCCGGGTAACTGCCAGCGCTCCGGCAGCGCAGGCCCGGGCGAGCAACTCGGCATCGGGCAGCCCGCGCAGGAGACCTGCTACCGCAGCGCCGATGAACGCGTCACCGGCAGCGGTGCCATCCACAGCGTTGACCGACGGGGGGACCGCGGTCGCGACTTCGACGCCCTCGCGAAGCAGCACCGCACCGCGCGGTCCGTCGGTGACGGCAACGGCTCGGGCGGTCTTCAAAGCGGGTAGCGCGGCGTATTCGCCGCGATTGACCACCACCAGATCGGCGCGCCGCAGCACGTCGGTCGGGACCGCGCGGGTGGGCGACGCGTTGAGCACGAATAACCCGGTGGCGTGTCGGGCAGCGGCGGCCACCGCCTGCTCGGGCACCTCCAGCACGGTGAGCACCGCTTCGGCACCGGCCACGTCCTGTGCTTGCACCTGCAGTGCTGCGTTGGCCCCGGGTACCACAACGATGGTGGTCTCGCCCGCCGCATCGACGGTGATCAGCGCCAGCCCGGTCGGCTCGGTGACCTTGTGTAGCCGGTCCAGACCCACTCCCTCGTGGCGTAGCAGCTCTAGCGCGGTGTCGGCCTCCGGGTCAGCACCCACCGCGGCGATCAGCTGCACTGGTAGCCCGAGGCGGTGGACAGCCAGCGCCTGATTGGCGCCCTTACCTCCGGGTACCCGGGTCAACCCGGCAGCGGTGAGGGTCTCACCTGGTCTGGGCAACCGCGGCAGTGCGGCCACCAGATCGAGGTTGACGCTGCCCACTACCGTCACGCCCACGGCCTTCATCCCACCACGCCACCGCTCAGAGCTCGCGGCGCGTTCTCGCGCTACTGCTTGGCGGCCGCCATTATGCGGCCATGGTCGAGGCCGTGGGCACGAACTGCCATGGCTGCCATCCCTAACCGGAGTCGCTGCTATGGGTCCGGAGTGCGGGTGGGGCCCGTTATTGATCTCCAAGGTACAAAAGATCGCGGCGCATGCCGCCGAAGGGTGGCAGTCGAGTGGGAGTAGCCTTCGCAACGCTCAACCAGCGGATGACAGACCTCGGATGGGCGCAACCCGCGGGAGACACCGTGACGACAAAGAATCCGAATGCGATTCTGCGTAATATCCGATCTTCGATGGCCACGTTGTGCCAGGGCAGTCCGGCCGCAACACCGCCCGCCGTGCACGATCTCATCCAGGCCATCAAGGACCTGGACAATCACCTGTCCTGGGGTGGGACTCCACCCGACGAGTGGCGCAGTGCCCCGTTCGCACTGCCCCCGGCGCGGGTCTCGGACACCGGGGCCCATCAGGTACGCCTGCGTGCAACACCGTCGCCCGAGCCGGATCCGGTCGAGGACATCATCCGCCGGATGTGATGGTCGGCGCTGCGCCGGCACGCTACCGTCGAAAGCATGCCGACCTCTGAGCCACCGTCGTGCGTAGTGATCCACTGCACCGGTCACCAGAGCGATCCGCAGCATGAGGTGCGTATCAAAGGCAGCGACGGGCTCTGTCCGGTGCCGGTGTGCGACTTCCACCACGGGCGAATGAGTGAGGATGAACCATGGCTGTGGGTTCCCTGGCAGCGGCTAAAGGGTGCCAGTTCCAATTTGTCAGAAGGGTGCGTCCTGATGGGGGAGGCGTTGGCCGGCTACGGTCTCGTTGTCGACGTCGACGTCCGGATGAGCAACAGTCTGGTCTTCAGCGCTGACCTCGCCGATGGCCGGGAGACGACGACGTTGGCCATCGATGGTCGGGTGTTCGGCGTGAATCAGCCGGTCTCCCTGGAGTTGGTCCTCGCGCCGGAGACGGTTGCGTATCTCAAAGAAGCGCTGCGTTTCGCCCGGCCCTGAGTCGGTTGTCGGGCTATGTCAGGGCGGCCAGGTAGCGGATCGCGGAGATGCTCGGCAGAAAGCAGTAGGCCCCGCCGCGGGTGGTGACGAATCGAGTGAGTCCGTGCAGGACCAGAGATCCTCCCGGCCGCGGTATCGAGAAAGTTCCGGCCCCGTTGCCTTGGGCGCCGATCAGTGGATCGTTGGTCCGGCCGAGTCCGGCGGTGAAGATGCCGTCGTTCGCCCATTGGGTCATGAGGAACTCGAACTGATCGCGCAGACTGATCCCGATGAACATGCCGAGCAGTCCCCGAGCCTGCCCGTCCCTGGGATGCGCTGGGTCATACGCCGGACCGTAGGCGATTCCGCGCCGGACGATGCGGTGCAGGTGACCGCCATCGCCGGCGACGCGTTGCCCGCGCGGATTCATCCGGCGAATGTGCGAACCGATCGGGCACCGGTAACCCCACTCGTCGCCGCCCCCTGCGGTGTAGTCGAAGTCGTTCAGCGCTTCAGGCGGGATCGGCGGCTCGGGTGTATCGGTGTCGGGTGAAAGGGTCAGTGGCGTGCCATTGCGCCAACGTCCACACAGTTTTGCCTCGATCAGTTCTTCGGACAATCCGGTCGTAGACGCCTGCCTGGCGACGAATTCGGCGAATGCGTCGACGTCTTGCTCAAGTACCCGGAATGCGCCGAAGCTACCGTTGACGCCCAGCTCGGGCGGCTCCGGTACTGGATAGCTGAATTGGTTGAACTGGCTGGGATATCCGAGCAGAAATTCTCCTACCGGAGCTCGCGGCAGGTGATCCGGCAGCCCAGCGAGCGGAACACCGTCGATGGTGGGTTGGGATAATCCGTCACGGTAACCGAAGTGCGCGGCATCGCCGGGCAACGCCGCGCCGTCGTGGCGACCCAGCTCGACGCAACTCGCGGACCAGGCCTGTTCGAGGCGCTTGGTCGCTACGTCGAGCGCGTCACCCGACTGGGCGAACAGGATCAGCAACAGGTGCAGCCCTGGGTCCAACAACCACGGCAGCCATTGGTCGGGTGCGCTCGCACCGACGTCACCCACGCTCGCCGCACGCTGCACCGCACCCTCGCGGTATTCCACCGGAAAGCTTTCCAGGGACGTTCGCGGCACCCCCAGCGCCGCGAGGCCGGTAAAGGCGATGCCCAGGTTCACACAGTAGTCTGGTTTCGCTGTCCACGGTTTTGCAGTGGTAATGGAAGGTACAGTCGGATCTCCGTCAACCAATGCGCCCAGAAGTGTGCCGGCGCCCTTCGGCTCGCGAACGCTCAGACCGAAATACCGGGCAACCGGCATGGTGTAACCCCGGAAGATAAGTCCCTGCACATCCGCGAGCTCGACGGCTACCATTGCGGTACTCCCTCTTTACGTATCAGCTCGGGGGCGTCGACCGGCCCGAGAATGTCGAGTACCGTGCGCTCGGGGTAGGCGCTGTAGAAGGTCCCGACGCAACCAACGTCGACCCTGCGGACGTAGTCCAGAAACTCTTGGCGATGAGTCTGGACCGGCAGCGAGGGGCCATTTTCCACGTGCGCTATGAGAGCGTTGAAAACGTCGCCGATAGTGTCGATGAACTCGTTGATGTATACCGCGAAGTCGCCATCGTAGGTGGTGATCACGCCGAGCTGGTCGTTGCCCAGGAATGCAAATCGAGCGAAGTGTACCGTGCCGATCTTGTTGAGCGCGAGGGTGACCGGGTTCTGCTCCGGTGGCAGAGACTGAAAGTGTGTGATGAGCTGTTGAAGGGCTGTGTAGTCTTCCGAGGATTTCGCTTTCATCACCATAGTCAACGGGTTCTGGATTGGCGGCGGTGATTGCTCGGTCACGGGATTATCCTCTCCAGTGGTCAATGGTCGAACAGCATCAGGAGTAAGAGCGGGGAGTCAGCCCGCGTTCGTTGAGCCTGCGCCGCAGCTGGGTCAGGGCCCGCGCTCGCGTGGGCCCGATGCCACCCGCTGGGATTCCAGTACGCAAAGCGACCTCGGCGTAGGGCCGCGGGTTCTCGGAGAACAGCTCGCGGAGAAGCATCTGACGGCGGGGTGACAGCGTCGCGACAAGGCTCCGTAGCAGCCGTGCCATGTCTGCGTCAATCGCGTGCTGCTCCGGGCCTACGGATGGGTCGGCCAGCTGCTCCACCGTCGCGTGGGATGGCGCGGTGTGCTGTGCCTGCTGGCGCAGGATGCGCAGGGACTCCCGACTTGCGGTGGTCGCCAGCCAGCCGGCGAGCTGCTCGGGCAGCAGGATCCGATGGCAGTTTTCTGCCAGCCGTAACCAGGTCATCTGCACCGCGTCGTGGGCATCGGCGTCCTGCAGTCCAAACGAGCGCACCTTCCCGATCACCACTCCGCGGTATCGGTGCTCGATCTCCTCCCATGCCCTGGGATCTCGGTTTCTCGCGCGCTCCAGCAGGTCAGTGGCGCTAAGGGTGGCCTCAGATGGGCCGATGGCGGTTGTCATTGGAATACCCCCGGTGCCGCGTGGGTGGGCGGTGGGCACGAGGCGTGTGCCCGGGTCGTGATCAGTCAGCGGACGCTGTGGCATACGACGTAAGCTGAACATACGTTGTACAGATAGGTGTACAGTGTTATAGTGCGCTACGAAAGCTGCTATCGCCCAATCGGGTATACGTTGTACGCATCGCGGTAGTGGCTATGAGGAGGAATCAAGGGTGAACGACCAGTCCAGCGTTCCCGGCCGCTCTGACCCGACTACCTGGGTCGGCGTCGACCCCAGCAAGGACTACACGCGGCCACCCCCGCTGACCCGGCCCCGAATCGTGCGAACCGCGCTGAGCCTGGTCGACGAGAAGGGGCTGGCTGCGCTGACGATGCGGGCGCTGGCCACTGAGCTCGAAGTCTCGCCGATGGCTCTGTATAACCACGTGCGGGACAAGGATGAGCTGGTGGACCTGATGGTCGACCTGATGCTTGCCGAGGTGGACACTTCGGTTACCGAAGGCGACTGGCTGACCCAACTCCGGGCTCTAGTGCGCAGCTACCACCAGGCCTTAGCCGCCCACCATGAGCTGGCTCGGGTCTACAGCGTTCGGGTCAGGATTGGCCCGCACGGCCTGCTGATCATGGAGCGGACTGTTGCGCTTCTGCTGGAGGCCGGATTTTCGCCCGCAGAGGCGTCCGATGTCTTCTTCGTGCTGTTCATCTACACCGCTGGCTTCCAACAGATAGGCGATGTCGTCCCCCGGCGCGATAGCGCGACTCGGGAGGAGACCGGCTACTACCCGCCGCTGCCACCGCAGCAGATTCCGGCTATCACCGCGGTGAGCTCGCACCTGAACGGCCCGCACCGGCCGGGGCGGTTCGACTATGGCCTCGAGCTTCTGCTCGCTGGTTTGCAGATTAAGATCGCTCAGCCGGAGAAGGCGGCGGCAGCGCCACAGTGAGGGCCGTCACTCCGCTGCGGATCTACCGATCGGTAACATTGTCGTCATGAACATCGTGGTTCTGATCAAGCAGGTGCCGGACACCTGGTCCGCACGCACCTTGACCGATTCCGACCACACCCTTGATCGCGCTTCGGCGGACGTCGTTCTGGACGAGATCAACGAACGCGCGGTCGAGGAGGCGCTGAAGATCAAGGAGACGGACGGCGGTGAGGTCACCGTCGTCACGATGGGGCCCCAGCGGGCCGCCGACGCCATCCGCAAGGCGCTGTCGATGGGTGCGGACAAGGCCGTGCACCTGTGCGACGAGGGCCTGCACGGATCCTGCGCAGTGCAGACCGCCAAGGCGCTGGCCACAGTCATCGGCACGCTCGGCGACGTCGACCTCATCATTGCCGGCAACGAGGCCACCGACGGCACCGTGGGCGCCATCGCGGCGATGGTCGCCGACGTGCTTGGGTTGCCGGAGCTGACCCATGCCCGCACGGTCACCGTTGAAGGGCGAACCGTGACCGTGGAGCGGGAGACCGATGACGCGATCACGGTCCTGCGAGCTGATCTGCCGGCTGTGATCAGTGTGAACGAGAAGATCAATGAGCCGCGCTACCCGTCGTTCAAGGGGATCATGGCGGCAAAGAAGAAGCCCGTCGCCACCTTGTCGCTGGCCGATGTGGGCATCGAACGCACCGCTGTCGGGTTGGCCAACGCCACCTCGAGGGTGATCGAGTCCACGCCACGCCCGCCGCGGCTGGCCGGGCAGGTCGTCACCGACGACGGCGACGGCGCGGCCAAGCTGGCCGAATATCTCATCGGCCAGAAACTGATCTGATCGGCGCAGAGGGGAACCGTCATGGCAGAGGTCCTGGTCCTCGTCGAGCATTCCGGCGGCGAGGTCAAGAAGGTCACCAACGAACTTCTCACAGCGGCAGCGACGCTGGGTGAGGCGTCCGCTGTGGTGGTTGGCGCTCCTGGCACCGCAGCCAAGGTCAAGGACCGGCTAACAGCTTACGGCGCCGAGAAAATCTACGTCGCCGAGTCCGACGACGTGGACAGCTACCTCACCGCTCCCGCCGTCGGCGTGCTGGCGGCGCTCGTGGAGTCAGCTCAGCCGATCGCCGTCCTGATCGCGTCCTCGCCGGACGGCAAGGAGATCGCCGGCAAGCTTGCCGTACGTACCGGATCGGGGCTGCTGTCCGATGCCGTCGAGCTGGCCGCCGACGGCATCGCCACGCACTCGGTATTCGGCGGCTCCTATCTTGCGAAGTCGCAGGCCACCACTCCGGTCGCGGTGATCACCGTCCGGGCCGGCGCGATCGAACCGGTCGAGTCACCGGGCGCGGCCGTCGAGCAGACCGTCGAGGTGCCCGCGGTGAGCGCGACGAAGACTGCAAAGATCATCGAGCGCAAACCCATCGAGGGTGGCGACCGCCCTGAGCTCAGTGAGGCCAGCGTCGTGGTCTCCGGCGGTCGTGGCGTCGGTTCGGCGGACAACTTCGGGGTGGTCGAGAAGCTCGCAGACGCGCTCGGTGCTGCGGTCGGGGCCTCGCGGGCGGCGGTGGACTCCGGTTATTACCCGCACCAGTTCCAAGTCGGGCAGACCGGCAAGACCGTCTCGCCGCAGCTCTACGTCGCGCTCGGCATCTCCGGCGCGATTCAGCACCGCGCTGGCATGCAGACGTCCAAGACCATCGTCGCGGTCAACAAAGACCCGGAAGCGCCGATCTTCGAGATCGCCGACTTCGGTGTAGTGGGCGACCTGTTCACCATCGCCCCGCAGCTCACCGACGCGGTCGTCAAACGCAAGGGTTGACGATACAGCGTCTCGGATTTGTTCAGATCGCTCGAGGCGCATACGACTTGTGCAACTCCTGTCCCATCGGGGACGTGTGTGGATCTGTTTTCGGACGTGCCAGGAAAGGCAACTCTTCGCGCAAAGTTGCCGTCGGCGGCACCTTCGCACGCTGCGATAGTCCTTCCCTGGTTCTCACGGCGAGTGACATAAAGGGTGCTGGGTGAGCGGCCCGCGCCGCAGCCTCGGCGGGCGCCGTTAGGCTTGGGTCTCGATGACCTACCTCGACCACGCCGCCACGACGCCGATGCTGCCGGAGGCGGTGGCAGCGATGAGCCAGGCATTGTCCACCTTGGGCAACGCCTCGTCGCTGCATGGCTCGGGCCGGCGAGCGCGGCGCACCGTGGAGGAATGCCGGGAGAGCATCGCCGACGCGGTGGGTGCGCGCCCGTCTGAGGTGGTGTTCACCGGCGGTGGGACGGAGGGCGACAACCTCGCCGTCAAGGGGTTGTTCTGGCAGCGGCGTGCCGCCGACGCTCGCCGCACCCGGATACTAGCCTCCACCGTCGAGCATCACGCAGTGCTCGACGCGGTGTCCTGGCTAGCCGATCACGAGGGCGCCGAAGTGGGCTGGCTCGAGGTCGACGACCACGGCCGGGTGCATCCAGAAACGCTGCGCGCCGCGCTGGCCCGGGACCCTGAATCGGTGGCCCTGGTGACCGTGATGTGGGCGAACAATGAAGTGGGCACCGTTGCGCCGGTGCGTGAGCTGGCCGAAGTCGCCGCCGGGTACGGGGTGCCGCTGCACACCGATGGCGTGCAGGCTGTCGGCCAGTTACCGGTGCACTTCGGCCGGTCCCAGGCCGCCGCTCTCACCCTGACCGGGCACAAGCTGGGCGGCCCTTACGGAGCCGGGGTGCTGTTGCTGGGCCGGGACGTCGCGGCGACTCCGTTGCTGCACGGCGGTGGGCAGGAACGTGACGTGCGCTCCGGCACGTTGGACGTCCCGGCGATCGTCGGGTTGGCCACCGCGATCCGGCACGCCGTGGCGAGCCAGCCACAGACCACGATCGGGCTCGCGGCGCTGCGCGACGAGCTGGTGGACGGGATCATGTCCAAGGTGCCCGATGCAGCGCTCAACGGGGATCCGGGTGACGGCCTGATCGACGGCGGTCCCTCGCGATTGCCGGGTAATGCCCATTTCACCTTTCCCGGCTGCGAGGGCGACTCGCTGCTGATGCTGCTCGACGCCCGGGGCATCGAGTGCTCCACGGGAGCGGCGTGCACCGCCGGTGTGGCGCAGCCCTCGCACGTATTGCTAGCGATGGGAGCCACCCCGGCCGCGGCCCGCGGCTCGCTGCGTTTCTCCCTCGGGCGCACCTCTACCGCCGCGGACGTGACCGAGGTTCTCGATGCCATCGAGCCGGTCGTCGCTCGGGCCCGGGGGGCCGGATTCCGGCGGGCGGCGGCATCATGAAGGTCTTGGCCGCCATGAGCGGCGGGGTGGATTCCTCGGTGGCGGCCGCTCGGGCGGTCGACGCCGGGCATGAGGTGGTCGGGGTGCACCTGGCGCTGTCGGCGCAACCCGGCACGCTGCGCACCGGAGCCCGCGGCTGCTGCACGAAAGAGGACGCAGCCGACGCGCGACGGGTCGCCGACGTCGTCGACATCCCGTTCTACGTCTGGGACTTCGCCCAGCAGTTCACCGCCGACGTGGTGGACGACTTCGTCGCCGAGTACGCCGCCGGGCGCACCCCCAACCCGTGCCTGCGGTGCAACGAGCGGATCAAGTTCACCGCGTTGCTGGACCGGGCGCTGGATCTGGGCTTCGACGCGGTCTGCACCGGTCACTACGCGCGCCTCGCCGACGGCGTCTTACGCCGGGCGGTGGACGCGGGTAAGGATCAGTCCTACGTGCTCGCCGGGCTCACCGCCGAGCAGCTCGCGCACGCGCTGTTTCCGGTCGGCGACACCGCCAAGAGCGAGATCCGGGCCGAGGCGACGCGACGCGGCCTGGCCGTCGCCGGCAAACCGGACAGCCACGACATCTGTTTCATTCCCTCCGGCGATACCCGGGGATTTCTAGCCAGCCGGCTGGGTGCCCGGCCCGGAGAGTTGGTCGACGGGGAGACCGGGGAAGTCCTCGGCCAGCATCAGGGCGTGCACGGCTTTACCGTCGGACAGCGTCGGGGGCTGGGATTGCAACACCCAGCCCCCGATGGCCGACCTCGAATCGTCCAGGGACTGGAACCGGCCACCGGCAGGGTGCGGCTGGGATCCGCGCACCATCTAGACGTCGGCGTGATCGAAGCGCACCGTCCGGTGTGGGCGAGTGGTGCGCCGGATGGTCCGCTCGAGTGCATCGCGCAGGTCCGGGCGCACGGCGGGTGTGCGAGCGCGATCGCTGAGGCCGTCGGTGATGGCGTGCTGGTGCAGCTTCGGGAGCCGCTGCGCGGCGTGGCACCCGGCCAGGCCGTCGCTTTATACCGGCCAGAACCTGGTGGCGATGTCGTACTCGGCAGCGCCACCATCACCGCTGCGCGATGACTTCTCGATGTCTCCAGGCCGAAACTCCTGGCGGCGTGAGCGGATTCAGCTACCTACTGGCACCGTTACTGCCATGCGTACCGTGATCACCAGCGGACATACCCAGCACCGACATGGCGCCGGACAACAGACCATCGCCATTGCCGTTGTCGCTGGCATCGCCGATGGGTATTTGGGGCGAGACTGTCGACAAAACGGTGCGGGCGGGCAGCAGCTCCACGTGCTGCGCATCGAGCTCGACGAAACTCAGTACAGCCGGCATCGAATGCTCCTAGAAACGGTGGCCGAGGTGGTCCAAGGCCCGGAAAACACTCATCGGCGAGTGTGCCAATGCGTTACCACATACCGTGCCCAACGTTGATGTCTGCTGCAATGAGTAGCCCCACGTAAATGTGCAGCGCGCCCACCTAGTCGTGGACTGGATTTTCTAATACGTAGTCGACAACGCCTGCCACGCAGGTTGCGATCACTAGTACCGACGGTGTCGATGCCGATGTCCACGCACCATCGAGTGCGGATTTTGGCGAGCGTCCAACCGACCCAGCGCAGCGTCGGAGATGTCGTAACACCGGACCACCCGCGGTGTCCGCCGACGACCTTGATACACATGCCTCGTGACTGACCTACGACCGTGGCCCGCTGGTGCCGCGACCGGTATCGGCTCGATGCCCGGTACCGACGCCCGCGAAGCCGCCCGCACCGTGATCGGCGAGCTGCCTGACCTACCTCACCTGCCCGAGCTGCCCGACCGGGGCGCCGGTGCGGACATCATCGGGCGCACCGCGGCTCTGCTCGTCGACCTCGCCGTTGAGCTGGTGCCGTCGGGTTACCGGGTGACCGCGCGGGCCGGGCGCGATCACCGCCGTGGCGTCGACCTGTTGCGCGCCGACCTCGATGCGTTCGAAGAGGCGATGGACTCCGCCGGGGCCCGACCGGACGTGATCAAGTTGCAGGCTGCCGGACCGTGGACGCTGGCCGCCGAAGTGGAGCTGCACAGCGGGCACAAGGTGCTCACCGACCACGGCGCATTGCGTGAGTTCGCGGCGTCGCTGGCCGAGGGGTTGCGGGTACATGCCAGCGAGGTGCATCGCCGGCTCGGCGTGCGCACCGTCGTGCAGCTTGACGAACCGGGCCTGCCAGCGGTTCTCGCCGGTAGCGTGCCCACCCCGTCCGGGTACGGCACCGTAGCGGCGGTGCCCGACAGTGTCGCGAGCGAGCTGCTACGCAGCGTGCTTGAAGCACTGCCCACGCCGTGGATCGTGCACTGCTGCGCGCCGCGTCCCCCCTTGGCGCTGCTACGCGAGGCTGGTGCAGGCGCGCTGGCCGTCGACGCCGCGCTGCTCGCCGGCGCCCCCCGGGCGACCATCGACGCCCTGGGCGAAGCATGGGACTCCGGGGTGTCGGTGTTGCTCGGGCTGATCCCTGCCGTCGAGCCGGCGGCGGCGCCAACCCTCGCCGGTCTGGCCCAGCCCGCGCTGGACCTGGTCCATCGGCTCGGCTTCGACCCTTCGGTGCTTGCCCAGCGCTGCCTGCCCACCCCATCCTGCGGCCTGGCCGGCGCGCGCCCGGGCTGGGCTAGCCGCGCGCTGCGCCTGGCCCGCGAGCTGGGACAGGCATTCGTCGACCCGCCCGAGTCCTGGTCGTCCTAACAGTCGCGCCTGCGGACGGGAAATTCGGTGGCGCGCGGTGCCGAGTCATGGGGTGATTGGGCCATGGTCACCGTCAGTCTCAGCGGACTCTCACTCGCGCCGATCGAGCCGTCCGATGAGGATGCCATCCGGCAGTGGTACGAGTTGCGCTGCGCAGTTGGACGTGCGGACCAGCCCGACGACCCACCGCCGTGCTGGGTCCACCAGCTCGGTAGTTTCCGCCACCCGTGGCCTGGCGAGGTCGACACCGTGTGGCTTGCCGTCATCGGCGGTCTAGTGGTCGGCGGCTGCACACTCAGCCTCCCGATGCTGGAGAACCGGCAGACCGCCTGGGGGCAGATCCTGGTGGCACCGGAGCATCGGCGGCGCGGTCTCGGTCGGGCGCTGCTTGCCCACCTCCAGACCGAGGCGACCCGGCAGGGCCGCACCAGGCTCATCGGCTCGGTGCAGCAGCCGCTGAACCCGGGTGCGCCCGACCCGGCTGGGAAGTTCGCAGCGGCGTGCGCAGCGGTGCCGGTCTTGGTCGAGACCCGGCGGCGACTCGACGTCGGCTCGGTAGATCCGGCTGTGCTGGCTCGGCTCGACGCGCAGGCGCGGTCCCAGTCCCGGGACTACTCGCTGGTCCAATGGGTCGGTGCCACGCCGCAGCGGTGGCTCGACGGTGTTGCTTATCTCACCGGACGGATGTCCACTGATACCCCGCTCGATGATCTCCAGTGGGATGCGGAGGTCTATGACGCGGCGCGGAAGCAGGCATGCGAGGCCAGCTGGGTGGCTCGCGGACTGCGCATGGTCACCACCGCTGCGGTGGACAACACCGGGCGGCTGGTCGCGTTCACCCAGATCGCCGGCGACGCGACCTCCCGCTGGTTCGCCGACCAGGGTGACACGATCGTCGCGCCTGAGCACCGTGGTCACCGCTTGGGCACACTGATCAAGGTAGCCAACCTGCACCTCGCCCAGGCGCAGTGCCCTGAGCTACGCGTGATCGAGACCTGCAACGCCGATTCCAACCCGTACATGGTGTCGATCAACGAGGCGATGGGGTTCCGGCCGCACCGGCGTACCGGGGAGTGGCAGCTCGACTTGTAGTCACGTGTCGTGATCAGGGTGCCTGTGGGCGGCACCACCGCCGAGATTCGCACGACTGAAATGTGGTCTGCCGTATCAGCGACGGCGTGAGAACGCTCTTCTCAACGGCATGACCAGACGGCCGATTGGGGTTCCATAATGCAGACTGCCGACATCGAGGCGTTGCGGACACAGTTGCCCGGCGCAGTGCTAACCCGCGGTGACACCGGCTATGACGAGGCACGCTCGGCGTGGAACGGTCAGATTGACAGGTACCCCGCGGTGATCGCGCGCTGCGGCGGTGCTGCAGACGTCGCCGCGGCCATCGGATTCGCCCGGCAAGGCGGGCTGGAGATCTCGGTGCGCGGTGGCTTCCACAACACCGCCGGCACCGCCATCTGCGATGACGGCCTGATGATCGATCTCAGCCCGCTACACCACGTCGAGGTCGATCCTGCGGCCAGACGCGCCCGGGTCGGTGGCGGCGCCACCCTGGGAGCTCTGGACGCTGCCACCCAGGCGCATGGCCTGGCGGTGCCGGCCGGGGTTGTCAGCCATACCGGCGTGGGCGGCCTGGCGCTGGGCGGCGGGATGGGCTGGCTGACGCCGCTGTTCGGGTTGACCGCGGACAATCTCGTCTCGGCTGAGGTGGTGACCGCACAGGGGCGCCAAGTGCGCGCCGCTGCCGACGAGAACCCGGATCTGTTCTGGGCGTTGCGCGGTGGTGGCGGCAACTTCGGTGTCGTCACCGAGTTCGAGTTTCAGTTGCACCCGGTCGGTCCACTGGTTCATCTGGGTATGTTCTTCTGGGGCCTCGACCAGGGTGCCGAGGCATTGAGGCTCGGTCGGGAGCTGTTCGCCACCCTCCCCGGCAACGCCACCGCGATGATTATCGGCGCCAATGCCCCATCGGCGCCGTTCGTGCCCGAGCAGTTTCACTTCATGCCCGGCTACATCGTGGTGGTCGTCGGCTTCGGCTCGGCTGAAGAACACGCTGGCGTGCTGGCCCCGATGCGCGCCGCGCTCCCGCCGCTGTTCGAATTCGTCACCCCGCTGCCCTACACGCAGCTGCAACAGATGTTCGACGAAGATGCACGGTGGGGGCTGAACTACTACGAGAAGGCGCTCTATTTCGACCAGCTGTCCGATGACGCGATCTCGTTGATCACCGAACATCAGACCCGCAAGACGTCGCCGCGGTCGATGCTGCAGTTGGCCCGGCTCGACGGGGCCTACGCGGAGGTCGGCGAGGACGACACGGCGTTCGGCGGCAGCCGATCGGCCCGTATCGCCGTCACTATCGTCGGGACCACCGAGGACTTGACGGTACTCGCGGCAGAACGTGCTTGGGTCCGGTCGTTCTGGGAGGCGCTGCGCCCGCACGCGACCGGTGCCGGCAGTTACATCAACGCGATGGCCGAGATCGAGGACGATCGCGTGCGCGCCTCATACGGGCCAGCCAAGTACGAGCGACTGGCCCGGATCAAGGCCGTGTACGACCCGGACAACGTCTTCCACCTCAACGCCAACATCCAACCCGCGTTGCAGCCGATCTGACGGATGTCGCGTGCGGGCCGCGGTGCGGGAGGGTGGTAGCATCGTACTTGGTTGTGGTCGTGTAGTTCCCCGATCGTTGTGAAGCGTCCGTGGAATGTCTGACTACGGGCTTCGCGTTCCCGTCGGGGATGTCTCCCATGAGGGCGCGTTGTCCGCGCAACCGCGGATCGGCACGGTGCCGGTCCAGGCATCAGATTCCACAGGGAGAGCACATGGCACAGGGCGTCGTGAAGTGGTTCAACGCGGAGAAGGGCTTCGGCTTTATCTCCGTCGACGGGGGTGGCCCCGACGTATTCGTCCACTTCTCCGCCATCCAGGGTGACGGTTACCGCAGCCTGGACGAGAACCAGCGCGTGGAGTTCGAGTCGAGCCAGGGACCCAAGGGCCCGCAGGCTGACTCGGTTCGCGCCATCTAGCAGCGA
>JAICHZ010000033.1 GCA_025924655.1 Pseudonocardiaceae bacterium
ACACCCCGATCGACCAGCCGGCGCTCCACCCCCGCAACGCCAAGCCGAAGGCGGCGGTGGACTTGCCCTTCATCGCTCCGGTGTGGACGATCAGCAGCGGCCGATTGCGTCGCTGCCGGGTGGACAACCCGTCATCGGGAATGGCGACCGGTACGCCTTGGGGCATGCAAACCTCCGTTCAGGCAACGGATCTGACCGCACGGACCACACCGGCCACCGCGTCGGCGGACAGCTCCGCCAGCCGCAAGCACCCACCTCCTAGCGCGACCGCGAGCCGGTCGGGAAGTCCCAACCGGACCGGCCCGGACTCGCAGTCCACCACGATCGACGCGACGCCGTCGCGGCGCAGTAGAGCGGCCGCGGCCAGAGCGGCGTCCATCCCGCCGTGGGTCGCCCGGCCGTCGGTGAGCACCACGAGCAACGCCCGCCGGTCGGGATCGCGCAGCCGCTCGGCCGCCAGCACCCGAGCCGACCGCAGCAGCCCTGCGGCCAGCGGTGTACGCCCCCCGGTGCGCAACGCGCTCAACCGGGCAGCAGCGGCATCCACTGCCGACGTCGGTGGTAGCACCAGCTGTGCCTCGGTGCCCCGGAAGCTGATCAGGCCCACCTTGTCGCGGCGCTGATAGGCGTCGCGCAGCAGCGACAGCACCGCGCCGGTCACCGCGGACATCCGGGTGCGGGCCGCCATCGAGCCGGACGCGTCGACTGCGAACAGCACCAGGTTGGACTCCCGCCCCACCCGCACCGCCCGCCGAATATCGGCCCGGTGCACCACCAGGACGGGGCCGCAGCGCCCCCTCTGGCGCTGGTGCGGCGCCGCAGCGGCCAGCGTGCCCAGCAGATGCAACCCGCTGCCGTCGGAGACCGACGCCCGGATCATCCGCCCGACACTGGTCCGAGCAGGCGACCGCCGCCCAGCCACTCCAGCCCCCACCCCAGCCACCGTCAACAAGCGAGCCCGAAACGGCGCCTTCGGTGCCGCCGCCACACCGGAGCTATCCCCCCGACATGGGGACATATCAGGGCTATCGGGTGCCGAATTATCCCGATATGTCCCCATGTCGGGAGGGGCCCCGCCGTTGTTGGGCGGGTCGGGGGGGTCGGGCGGGGGGTGGTTTAGGGCGTTCTCTAGCTGCTCGCTGTCTAGGCCGGGCTGGTCGAAGGGGTCACGGCGGCGGCGGTGCGGTAACGCCAGTACCGCCGCGACGCGGATGTCCTCCTCGCCCACCGCGTCGGCGCCGCGCCAGGCGGCGTGCGCCATCGAAGTGCGGGCCAAAACGAGATCGGCTCGCATCCCGTCCACCTCGAACGCCGCGCACACGGCAGCGATCCGGCGCAGCTCACCATCGGGCAAAGCCACGCCAGGCAACAAGGCCCGGGCCACCGTGATCCGGTCGGCGAGTGCGGCGTCCTCCGGATCCCACACCGCCGCGAAAACAGCTGGGTCCGCCTCGTAACGCAGCCGCCGGCGAATCACTTCGGCCCGCGTGTCGACATCGCGGGAGGCCGCCACCTCGACGGTGAGCCCGAAGCGATCCAGCAGCTGCGGGCGTAGCTCACCCTCCTCCGGGTTCATCGTGCCGACCAGCAGGAACGACGCGGCATGCGAGACCGACACACCGTCGCGTTCCACGTGCGCGCGACCCATCGCGGCGGCGTCGAGGAGCACGTCGACGAGATGGTCGGGTAGCAGGTTGACCTCGTCGACGTAGAGCACCCCGCGGTGGGCCGCGGCCAGCAGACCGGGCTGGTACGCCGAGACGCCCTCGGTCAGCGCGCGCTGCAGATCCAGCGAGCCCACCAGGCGGTCCTCGGTGGCGCCGACCGGGAGCTCGACCAACCGGGCCGGGCGGACCAGCTGTCCCGCTACGGCGGTGTGCGGGCCGTCCGGGCAGGTGGAATCGGGGGCCGTCGGGTCACACCCGAAGCGGCAACCCGGTACCGCGGTCACCGCGGGTAGCAGCGCTGAGAGCGCCCGGACCACGGTGGATTTCGCGGTGCCCTTCTCGCCGCGGACCAGCACCCCACCGATCCCTGGATGCACGGCGTTGAGCAGCAACGCCAACCGGAGGTCGTCGTGCCCGACGATCGCGGAGAACGGATATCGGGCGGCACTCATGGTTCAGCGGACCCGTGCCGACGCATCGCGGCGCATCGGCACGTGCGGGATGCCGACCTCGGTGAACTCCGCCCCGTTGACCACGAAACCGAAGGAACTGAAGAGCTCGACGCAGTCGAGTTGCGCGTCGAGCACGCAGGGCGCATCGCCCACCTCAGCCAGGGCCGCTTCGAGCAATCGCCGGAGCCCGCCTTGGCGACGGGCCTGCCGGGCAGTGCAGATCCGGCCGATCCGGAACTGGCCGTCGGTGGGCTCTAACAGTCGCAGAGTGGCCTGCGGCTCTTCGATCGCGCCATCGGGCGCGAGCCAGTAGTGCCGGGTTGTCCGATCCAGGTCATGCCCGTCGAGCTCCTGATAAGGACAGCCCAGCTCGACTACGAACACCTCGACCCGTAGGCGCAGTAGGGCGTAGATCATGGCGGTCGACAGGTCGGCGGCGAGACTGCGGTGTAGCACTGTGTTGCCCACCGCTCCTGCCTACCAGAAGGTCTGACATCGTGGCGGGGTGACGCCCTATCGGTCCCGGCAGCTCACTCTGAGGTGGACCCTCATCTGGCTGTTCGTGGGTGCCCTACTGGTCGCTGGTGGCACCGTCGTCCAGCGGTTCCGCCCTGGCCAGCACACTCCTGTGGCAGCCGCGCAGACTTCGACCCGGCCCGGCGCCCGGCCGCCGATGACCCGCTCCACCGCGCCCGCCCCGGTGGCTGCGTGGGTGTTGGGAGCCATGCCGCTGCCGCGGCGTCCGGATGGGTTCGGCATAGCGCGGTCTACTCCCCCAGCGCTGATAGACCGGCGGCTACCCACCGTCGATCTGCTCGCTCCACCCACCGCGACCTCGTTCCAGTCAACGATCAGCCCGGTGCCCCCGCAGGTGTTGGCCCGTAGCACCTGGAAACCAGTATGTCCGGTGAAACCCGAGCAACTGCGTTATCTCACCATGTCTTTCCGCGGATTTGACGCCCACGCGCATACCGGCGAAATGCTGGTAAACGCCGATGTCGCGCAGACCGTGGTGGGTGTCTTCAAGCGGCTCTACGCTACCGGCTTTCCCATAGAGGAGATGCGGATCACAACCGAAGCCGAGCTGAAGATGCCCCCGACCGGGGACGGCAACAACACCAACGCCTTCCTCTGTCACCAAACCCCTGGTCAGACCCAATGGTCGGCCAACGCGTACGGGTTGGCCGTCGACCTCAACCCGTTCGACAACCCCTCAGTGAAAGGCGATCTCGTGTTGCCCGAGCTGGCATCGTCTTATCTCAACCGGGACTGGGCGCGCTCGGGCATGGTGCTTGACGGCGGCGTGGTGGTGACCGCATTCGAGTCGGCTGGCTGGAAATGGGGTGGGCGGTGGGCGGCGCCGGTCGATTTCATGCATTTCAGCGCCAATGGGCAGTGAATACTCACGGTTCCTCCAGATCACCCTCGAGGTCGAGGTACACCGCTCGCAGCGCGTCGAGATCGGCCGGGTCGGGTTGGGCCCACAGGCCCCGGTCAGCGGCCTCCAGCAGCCGCTCGGTCATTCCCCGCAGCGCCCACGGATTGGATTTCCGCAGGAACTGCTGCACGCCGGAATCGAAGATGTAGGACTCGGCGAGCTGGTGATACATCCAGTCCTCGACCACGCCTGCGGTGGCGTCGAAGCCGAACAGATAGTCGACGGTCGCAGCGAGCTCGAAGGCGCCCTTGTAGCCATGTCGTTGCATGGCTGCGATCCACCGCGGGTTGACCACCCGGGAGCGAAAGACCCGGCGGGTCTCCTCAGCCAGCGAACGGGTCTTCACCGCATGCGGTACCGCGGAGTCCCCGACGTAGGCCGCCGGATTGCTCCCGGTTAACGAGCGCACCATCGCGACCATTCCACCGTGATACTGGAAGTAGTCGTCGGAATCGGCGATGTCATGTTCCCGGGTGTCGACGTTCTTGGCGGCCACCGTGATGCGCCGGAAAACGTGCTCCATATCACCCCGCGCCGCGGCACCGTCGAGACCTCGCCCGTAGGCGTAACCACCCCAAGTGGCGTAGACCTCGGCGAGATCAGCGTCGGTACGCCACTGCCGGCTGTCGATCAACGGCAGCAGGCCCGCGCCGTACGCGCCGGGCTTGGAACCGAAGATCCGGGTGCGGGCCCGCCGGTCGTCGCCGTGCGCCGCGAGGTCAGCCCGGTAATGCCCGGCGACGAAGTTGCGCGCCGCCGGCTCATCCAGCCGCGCGACGGCCGCGATCGCATCGTCGAGTAACGCGACCACGTGCGGGAAGGCATCCCGGAAGAAGCCGGAGATGCGCAGCATTACGTCGATGCGGGGCCTGCCGAGCTCATCGAGCCCGACCACCTCCAGGCCGGTGACCCGGCGGGAGGCGTCGTCCCAGGTCGGACGCACACCCAGAAGCGCCAGCACCTCGGCGATGTCATCGCCTTGGGTACGCATGGCGCTGGTGCCCCAGATGGTCAACCCGACCGAGGCGGGCCAGTCACCGGTGTCGGCGCGGTGGCGTTGCAGTAACGAGTCGGCCAGCGCGGTGCCCACGTCGAAGGCGTTGCGCGTGGGGATCGACTTCGGATCCACGGAGTAGAAGTTGCGTCCGGTCGGGAGCACCGAGACCAGACCGCGGGTCGGGGAGCCCGAGGGCCCCGGTTCGATGAACCGGCCGTCCAGGGCCCGCAGCACATTGGTGATCTCGGCCGGGGTGCCGGCGAGGCGAGGGACCAGCTCGGTGCACGCGAACCGCAGTACTGCGATCACCCCGGCATCCGGTTCCCCCAACACCTCAGCGACCACCGCAGGCGCCTTCGCGGGGTCCCAGTCCGCTGCCAGGATGCCCTGCACGAGCCTGCGAGCCAATCCCTCCAGGTGGTCGATGTCGGCGAGCGAGCCCTGCTCGTCGTCTGAGCCGATGCACGCGGCGATGGCCGCGCGCAACCCCGGCAGCGGCTGTCCCGAGCCGAACACCTGGCGCGCTCGCAGCACCGCCAGTACGTCATTGACCAGCTCATCGCCCTCGGGGGCGTGCCCCAGCACGTGCAGGCCGTCGCGGATCTGCACGTCCTTGATCTCGCACAGATACCCGTCGAGGTGCAGCACGAAGTCGTCGAAGGCGTCGTCACCCGGCAGTGCGTCCGCACCCAGATCATGGTGTAGCTGGGCGCTCTGGATCAGCGTCCAGATCTGCCCGCGCAGGGTGGGCAGCTTGTCGGGGTCCAGCGCCGCCATGGTGGCGTACTCATCGAGCAGCTGCTCGAGCCGGGCGAGATCACCGTAGGTGTCGGCGCGGGCCATCGGCGGGATCAGGTGACCAACGATGGTGGCGTGCGCCCGGCGCTTGGCCGCAGTGCCCTCACCAGGGTCGTTGACGATGAATGGGTACACCAGCGGCAGGTTCCCCAGCACCGCATCCGGGGCATCCTGCGCGGCGAGTCCCAGACCCTTTCCGGGCAACCATTCCAGGTTGCCATGCTTGCCTAGGTGCACCACCGCATGCGCGCCGAAGGAGTGCTCCAGCCACCGGTAGGCGGCCAGATACTGGTGCGACGGGGCCAGCTCGGGATCGTGGTAGATCGCCACCGGATTCTCGCCGAATCCGCGCGGCGGCTGGATGAGCAGCACGACATTGCCGAACAGCAGCGAGCCGACGTAGATGGCCCCTTCAGACACGTACAGCTGCCCGGGCGGTTCACCCCAGGTCGCCACGACCTTGTCCCGCAACGGCGAGGGCAGCGTGGCGAACCACTGGGCGTACTGCTCGGTGGGTACCCGGATGGCTGAGCTGGCCATCTGCTCCTCGGTGAGCCATTCGACGTCGTAGCCACCGGCGGCGATCAGCCGGTGGATCAGGGCGTCGCCTTCCAGGTCGTCGACGTCGAGGTCACCGAGGTCGTAGCCGGCTTCAGCGAGCGCGCGCAGCAGCACCACCGCCGAGGCTGGGGTGTCGAGCCCCACGGCGTTACCGATCCGGGAGTGCTTGGTCGGGTAGGCGGACAGCACGATCGCCAGCCGCTTGTCGGAGGCGGGCACGTGTCGCAGCCGGGCCAGCGCCACGGCGGTGCCCGCCACCCGGGCGGCCCGCTCGGGATCGGCCAGATAGATCGGGATCCCGTCCGGGCCCGGTTCCTTGAACGAGAACGGCACCGACACCAGCCGGCCGTCGAACTCCGGAATGGCCACCTGCATGGCGGCGTCCATCGGCGACAGTGCCGCGTCGCTGGCCTGCCACGCCGCCCGTGATGAGGTCAAGCACAGGCCTTGCAGCACTGGGACATCCAGCGCGGCCAGCGCGCCCGCGTCCCAGGCCTCCTCCTGCGCCCCGGAGCTGCCACCCGCGGCGAGCACCGTGGTCACCACCGCGTCACAGCGGCCCAGCAGCGCACGGAGCCCCTCGGCCTGCGTGTCGCCCAATCCCCGCAGCGAGCCACAGAACACCGGCAGCGCATTGGCGCCTGCGGCGCGCAGAGCATCCGCCAGCACGTCGACGAAGCCGGTGTTTCCGGCCAGCGCATGCGCCCGGTAGAACACGATGCCCACCGTCGGCCGTCCCAGGTCCGGCTCGCGCAGGTCGTGCCCGCCGTAGTCCGGGGTAGGAGCCGGCGGTTCGAAGCCCTCGCCGGTGAGCAGCAGCGTGTCGGACAGGAACCGGGTCAGCTCACTCAGGTTCGCCGGGCCGCCGGCGACCAGGTAGCGCAGCGCCTGCGCCGCCACTCCAGCCGGAACCGTGGAGCTCGCCATCAGCTCCGCGTCCGGGATGGCCTCACCACCCAGGCAGACCGTCGGCAGCCGAGCGCTCAACAGCGCATCGAGGCCGTCCTCCCAGGCCCGCCGACCACCGAGCAGTCTGAGCACCACCACGTCCACGCCGTCGAGCAGGGCGGGCAGCTCGGTGGGCTCGGTCCGGGCCGGGTTGGCGAGCCGGAAGTCGGCGCCGCAGGCGCGGGCGGCGAGCAGGTCGGTATCGGCAGTGGACAGCAGCAGGATCCGCACTCCCGCGAGGCTAACCTCAGTGACCGACGTCGATCACCTCACGGGTCAGGATCGTGCCGTAAACCGGCTCGCCCAAAACAGCTGTAGATCGCTGTTTGGGAAGAACTAACCGCGCTGAGCACGGCTCATTCTTCCCAAACAGCGATCATGTTCACTTCCGCCGCCCGGGATAGCTGGGGTGACCGTCGCTGCCATGCGCCTGCGCGAGCATCGCGCACGTGTGCGAAGGCCGCGCCGGTGACCCACTCGATGTTGATGGGATAGTCAGGCGGGCATAATCGGCACGTCGTAGGCGGCGAATCCGCGGTCACTCGTGACGATGGTGAGCCCTTCGCACCGCGCCTGCGCGATGAGCAGCCGGTCGAACGGGTCCCGGTGGTGCGCTGGCAGGTCTCGCACGGCTAGCGCGTGATCCCCGAGCACCGGCAGTTCGGAGAAAGCCTGCAGTTTCAGATGCTCGCGAAGGTCGCCGTCCACGGTGAGCTTGCCGATCGACTGCTTGATCGCGAGCTCCCACAGTGTCGCCACCGAGACGTCGACGGAGTTCACCGGATCCGTGATCGCGGCGACGACTTTCGCCGGCAGTCGTTCCGGGCGCTGCAATGACCAGAGCACAACCTGACTGTCGAGCAGCAACCTCACGGCCGGTCGGCCTCGTTTGCGACGATCGGCCCGTTCTCCATGAGGTCGATCAATTCCTGGTCCGGCTCATCGAAGTCCGGCGATATCCAGATCTTCCCCCTCAGCGAACCGAGTTGCCGCCGTGCCACGGTGCGCTGTAGCGGTACCAGCCGCGCCACCGGCTTGCCGTGACGGGCGATGACGATTTCGTCGCCGGCCTCCACCTGCTGCAGCAGCTTGGAGAGCTGGGTCTTGGCCTCGTACACGTTCACGTGTCGCTCCACGATCTCACCTCGCATCCGTTGCCGTCGTCTCGACCATCCGAACTGGGCTCCTGGCTTCGGCCGAGTCTACTAGGCAGGTCTAGTCAGACCAAGCCATGGGCACCACTGCAACAATGCGCTCCGATAGACGCAAGCGGCCGCAACGGCAACCACCCCGAGGGCTTTCCGGCGCGAGCCAGGGTGCGCTCCTAACGTTCGTCGGCACCTGGCGCGATGAAGGGCAGGCCGGGCGGGGGGCCGTGCTCGATCAGCTCGAGCAATGCGTCAGTGTCCAAATGGGTTGAGACCAGATCACCGAGCAGGTTCAGCTGGACATCTCGCAATGCGGCGAAGTTGGTGTCTGGGGCAGGTCGGAAACCGGGCCGGTCGGCAAGGTAAGCCGCTCGCCGCAGCAGGGCACGGCGAAAGCCGTCGTTCTCGAACAGCCCGTGCCAGTGGGTGCCCAGCAGGTGGCCGCCGTCGGAGCCGTCGTCGGGACCCGAGACGAGCGGTGGGTCACCGCGATGAGCCACCCGACCGTGGTGTATCTCATAGCCGGTCACTGGCTCTCCCAGCGCGGTACCGGAAGGGCGCGCTAGATGCTTGACCGGATCGAAGACCACATCGAGATCCAGCAGCCCGAGGCCGGCGACCTCCCCGGCACCGGATTCGACATGATCGGTGATGCGGCGGCCCAGCATCTGATAGCCACCACAGATGCCCAGCACCGGACGGCCAGCGGCGGCGTGTGCCAGCACCGCGTCGGCCAGGCCCGTTCGGCGCAACCAGGACAGATCCGCCACGGTGGACTTAGAACCGGGGAGCACCACCAGGTCAGCGTCGGCCAGTCGGGAAGGCTCGGTCACGTAGCGGACCGCTACTCCAGGCTCGCAGGCCAACGCCTCGACGTCGGTGCCGTTGGAGATCCGCGGCAGCCGCACCGCGGCCACTCGCAGCCACTGGGTGCCGTGAGGCGGCCCCGGCTGCCCGACCACCCCGTCGGCGGTGTGTGCCAGTGAGTCCTCGGCATCGAGCCACAGCGAGTCGCAATACGGCAGCACTCCGTAGTTGCGCCGACCGGTCAGCGCCCGCAACTGCGCCAGCCCGGGAGCCAGCAGGTCCGGATCGCCGCGGAACTTGTTGATCACAAATCCGGCCACCAGCGCTTGGTCCTCGGACGACAGCAGAGCCAGGGTGCCGAACAGATGCGCGAGCACGCCGCCACGGTCGATGTCACCGACCACCAGGACCGGCAGTCCGGCGGCCCGGGCCAAGCCCATGTTGGCGATGTCGGTGCCCCGCAGATTGATCTCGGTGGGCGATCCGGCGCCCTCGCAGATCACCACGTCGTACTCGGCTCGCAGCGCCGCCAACGCACCCACCACGACGTCGAGAAGCTCAGCCTTACGGTGCCGGTAGGACGCGGCGGAGACCGTGCCGGCGGCGTGGCCGAGCACCACAACCTGAGCGCAGCGGTCGCTTCCGGGCTTGAGCAGGACCGGGTTGAACCGCACCTCGGGCACAATGCCGCACGCCGCGGCCTGCATGGCCTGAGCTCGACCGATCTCCCCACCGTCGAGCGTGACGACCGAGTTGTTGGACATGTTCTGCGCCTTGAACGGCGCGACTGATGTCCCGCGGCGGGCCAGCCACCGGCAGATCCCGGCCACCAGCACACTCTTGCCCGCGTCGGAGGTGGTGCCGGCGACCAATAGTGCTCCGGGCATGGCTAGGGCAGGGTCAAGATCTCCGCGCCGTCGGCTGTAACAACGATGGTGTGTTCGAACTGCGCGGTACGGGACTTGTCCTTGGTCGTCACCGTCCACCCGTCGGACCACACGTCGTAGTCGACCGTACCCAGTGTGATCATCGGTTCGATGGTGAAGGTCATTCCCTGCTGTAAAACGGTGTCCACGGAGGGCTCGTCGTAGTGCAACACGACCAACTTGCCGTGGAACGAGCGGCCGATGCCGTGACCGGTGAAATCGCGGACCACTCCGTAACCGAAGCGCTTGGCGTAGGCCTCGATGACCCGTCCAATCACGTTGAGCGCCCGACCCGGCCGCACCGCGCGGATGCCGCGCATCATCGCTTCGTGGGTGCGCTCGACCAGGAGCTGGTCCTCCTCGGTGACCGCACCGGCGAGGAAGGTGGCGTTGGTATCGCCGTGCACGCCGCCGATGAACGCGGTGACGTCGATGTTGACGATGTCGCCGTCTTCGATGATGGTCGAGTCCGGGATGCCGTGGCAGATGACCTCGTTCAGCGACGTGCAGCAGGACTTGGGAAAGCTCTTGTAACCCAGGGTGGAGGGGTACGCGCCGTGGTCGACCAGGAACTCGTGTACCACCCGGTCGACCTCATCGGTGGTCACACCCGGTCGCACGGCCCGGCCGCCCTCGGCGAGGGCCTGGGCGGCGATCCGTCCCGCCTCCCGCATCGCCTCGATCACCTCGGGCAGCTGGATCATCGGCTCGGTGCACGGCCCGGGTCCGGGTTTGCCGACA
Organism: Pseudonocardiaceae bacterium; assembly: GCA_025924655.1. Taxonomy (GTDB): domain Bacteria; phylum Actinomycetota; class Actinomycetes; order Mycobacteriales; family Pseudonocardiaceae. The sequence goes on from JAICHZ010000033.1 coordinate 10,484, forward strand.
TAGGACGGTCGCCGGATCGTCGGCGGGACCGGACGAATCGGTGTCTGACGGCCTGGACGCAACGGGGTTCGCACGGGCATGTCCCTACTCTATGCCGGTCACTGCCCGTCGAGTGCGGACAGGAAGCGGCCAGAGACGTCCAACGCGGGAGCCGATGAGCCGGCGCCGACGACGAGAGTGGCGAATGCGACGTCACCGCGGAAGCCGACGAACCAGCCATCCGCGCCGGTGGGGCCGTTGTCGGCGGTCCCGGTCGTACCGAACAGCTGGCCCTCGTCGGCCAAGAGTTTCGCGCTGCCCGCAGTCACCGCTTCGCGCGTCATCGCCCGCACCGCGTCGGCGACATCGCGTGGCACCGACGGTACCGGTCCAAGTGCCGTCTTCGTCGGTATTCCCCGGACCAGAATCGGGGTGGGAAGCCGGCCACCGGCATCGATCGTCGCAGCCACCAGCGCCATACCGAACGGACTGGCGAGGACCCGACCCTGCCCGAATCCGTTCTCCGCGCGCCGCACCATCGACTCTGAAGGGGGAACCTGACCGGTGACGGTAGTGGCGCCGGCAATGTCGTAGTTCATCCCGATGCCCATCTGGTGCGCCGCATCAGTCAACGCGCCAGTTCCCAACCGAGCCGCTAGCTGGGCAAACGTGGTGTTGCACGAGTTAGCGAAGGCAGTGTGCAGTGGCACGGTGCCCAGGTCGAAGAGGTGATCATTGGGCACTACCCGCTCCCCGACAATCGTCGTCGCCGGGCAGGCCACCGGCGAGTTCGGCGTCACCTGCTTGGACTGCAACGCCGCCGATGCGGTGACAATCTTGAAAGTGGAGCCCGGCGGGAACCGCCCGGTCAGGGACAGCGCGCCTTGCGCGTCAGCTGCACTGTTCTGCGCGACGCCCAGGATCTCTCCCGTGGAGGGCTGGACAGCCACGATCATGGCCGGGTTGGTAACCGCATCAACAGCGTGTTCGGCGGCGACCTGCACGGCGCGGTCGACCGTGGTGGTCAGCGTCGGCATCGGACGTGGCGGCTCGACGGCGAGGGTGTCGATCTGCTGCCCCATCGTGTTCACCGTCATGATGCGCCACCCGGCGGCGTTCTCGAGCTGCTGCTCGACCACCTTGCGCAGGCCGGGCAGCAGCTGGGAAGCGAAGTCCCGGTCCGGCCCGAGCAGCCGCTGCTGGGTGGGGAAGCTCACCCCGGGCAGCTTGCCGATCTGATCTCGCACCGCTTCGTAGTCCGGCTCGCGCAGCACTGCCACCGCGCTTGGTTGTCCCGCCGGGGCCGCGTTGGCTTCCGCGATGATCGTCTGCTGGGTGATCTGGGGATCGAAGCCCCCCAGCGCAGTCGCCAGCTGGGCAGCCTCTCCCGCCAGGTCAGGGATCGAGCTGCGATCCAGCGCGACGGTGACCACGGTTTGCGAGGTGAGCAGCGGTGTCCCGGCGCGGTCGACCACCGGGGCCGGTTGGGCTGGTACCGCGCGTAGCGTCACGAGCTGATGTGCGCCCAGGCGCGGGTGCAGCACAGCTGGGCTCCATCGCACCAGCCAACCGTCGCTGTTGGTCGCCGGCACCAGCTCGAAAGCGCCTGGGTAGCGCCATTGCCGGCCCCTACCCAGGTCCCAGACCGCGGCGAAAGATACCGACGCGATGCGGTCGTCTGAATGGATTTCATCCACAGTGAGCTGCACGTGTTGGGGCTTCAGCTCGTCGCGGACCTGCCTGATCAGCTCAGTGGCAGCCACCGGATCGTCGGTGAGTCGCCCGGCACCAACAGCGTCACCCCTCGATACGGCGTCTAAAAACGCAGCCGCCGCGTCCCGCGGACCCGACCCGAACAGGCCGCAGCCAGCCAGCAGGACGGCCATCAGGGCCGCCAGCACGACGGCTACCGCACGTAGTCGGTACACGGGCGCGAGTATGCCTGTTGACTGTTCAGAACAGCACCGTTGCGAAACATCCCACTTGGGTGAAACCGACCCGGCGGTACGCGGCACGGGCCGGCTGGTTGTAGGCGTTGACGTACAGGCTGGCGACCCGGCCCAGTTGCTGCAGTCGGGCCACCACGGCCGCGGTCGCACCCGCCGCCAGTCCATGTCCACGCCAATCTGGGTGTACCCACACGCCTTGAATCTGACCCACCGTAGCTGACATCGCCCCGATCTCAGCCTTGAACACCACCTCACCGGCCTCGAACCGGGCGAATGCCCGTCCCGCCGCGATCAACTCCGTCACCCTGGACCGGTAACCGGCCCCGCCATCGGGCAGCCGAGGATCGACCCCGACCTCCTCGGTGAACATCGCCACCGCAGCCGGCAGGTAGCTTTCCAACTCGTCGGGACGCACCGGCCGCACCAGCGGGTCCGCGGGCACCCTGGGCTCCTCGGCAAGCACCAGCAGCGGCTGGTTCAGACGCTCCTCGCGGGCCGGTCCCCAACTCTCACACAGCTCCGACCACAGCCCGAGCACCTGATCGACCGGTCCCACCATCGACGAGCAGCACCTGGCGCGCCGCGCCGCTCGGTCTGCGAAGGCCCGGATCGCCGACGGTCCCCCGCACAGCGGCACGAGGTTCGCGCCAGAAAAGCACAGCCCGTCCAGCCCGCCTTGCGGACCGTCGGCAAAACCCCACAGTTCCCCGCCGAGCCGCCATGGATCGAGGCCGCCGTTTTCGAACCGGGCGGCCACCATGCAGGACATCACCGGGTCAGTGGCCAGCGCCGCACGGACGCTGCGCACGTCGCGGTCATCCAGCAGCCGCGCACCCGCGTACTTGAGCACACCACCTAGAGTGCCAGAACGGCGGATAACTGCCATTGAGCGCGTCCACTAAGAACCCTCCGCCAAGCGGAAGGCCTCCTCGATGAGTGTCTCGACGATCTGCGCCTCGGGCACGGTCTTGATCACCTTGCCGCGGACGAAGATCTGTCCCTTGCCGTTGCCCGAGGCGACTCCGAGGTCGGCCTCGCGGGCCTCGCCGGGTCCGTTGACCACACAGCCCATCACGGCCACCCGCAGCGGCACCTCCATGCCTTCCAGCCCCGCGGTGACTTCCTCAGCGAGCTTGTAGACATCGACCTGGGCTCGGCCGCAGGACGGGCAGGACACGATTTCCAGCCGCCGGGTCCGCAGGTTCAGCGACTCGAGGATCTGCAGGCCGACCTTGACCTCCTCGACCGGCGGCGCGGACAGCGAGACCCGGATCGTGTCGCCGATGCCCTGGCTGAGCAATGCCCCGAACGCGGTGGCCGATTTGATGGTGCCCTGGAACGCCGGGCCGGCCTCGGTGACCCCGAGATGCAACGGGTAGTCGCACGCAGCGGCGAGCTGCTCGTAGGCCCGCACCATGATCACCGGATCGTGGTGCTTCACCGAGATCTTGATGTCGTGAAAGTCGTGTTCGGCGAATAAGCTCGCCTCCCACAACGCGGACTCGACCAGTGCCTCCGGCGTCGCCTTGCCGTACTTGGCGAGGATCTTGGGGTCTAGCGACCCCGCGTTGACCCCGATCCGGATCGGAATGCCCGCGTCCTTGGCGGCCTTGGCGATCTCGGCCACCCGATCGTCGAACTTCTTGATGTTCCCGGGGTTGACTCTCACAGCCGCGCACCCCGCGTCAATGGCCGCGAAGACGTACTTGGGCTGGAAGTGGATGTCAGCGATCACCGGGATCCGTGACTTGCGCGCGATGGCCGGCAGCGCGTCGGCGTCGTCGGCACTGGGCACGGCCACCCGGACTATGTCGCAGCCCGCCGCAGTGAGCTCGGCGATCTGCTGCAGGGTGGCGTTGACGTCAGCGGTGAGCGTGGTGGTCATGGATTGCACGGATATCTGGTGCTCGCTGCCCACACCGACGGTACCGACCTGCAGCTGCCGTGTCTTGCGACGCTCGGCGAGCACCGGCGCAGGCATGGCGGGCATGCCAATCATCATCAGGAGACCCCCTCATGAGTGCGGTCATGGATGCAACCGAATCGGATTGATGATGTCGGCGGTGACGGTCAGAACCCCCACCCCGATGAACACGATCGCGATCGCGTAGGTCAGCGGCATCAGTCTCGTGTAGTCCACCGGGGGTCCGTTGGGGCGGCCAGTGGCACGCCGGATGGCATTGCGGACGCTCTCGTAAAGGTTGACCGCGATATGCCCGCCGTCCAGTGGGAGCAACGGCAGCAGATTGAATACCCCGACGAAGAGGTTGAACGCCGAGAGCAGGAACAGGAAGAACCACCACGCACCGAAACCGACAGCGTCACCACCGAGCACGCTGACCCCCACCACGCTGATCGGGGAGTCCGGTCGATTCTCCCCGCCGAGCCGTTCGAACAGCGCAGGAATCTTCTGCGGGAACTGTTTGAGACCCTGCCAGGTGTTGGCGAACATGGTGCCGGTGAAGCTGATGGTCTTGCCTACCGCAGCCGCCGGGCCGTAATGCAGCGTCACGGCGTCCGGTTGCTGCGGTGTCACGCCGATCGCGCCGACCAGCTTGTCGCCCTGACCGCCGAGCACCGAGACCGGCACCCGGGCCACGTCGACCAGCACGGTGAGCTGCTGGCCAGCCCGCTCGAGCCGGAACTCGGTGGGACCGGAACGGCTTTGGATCGCGCCGATCAGGTCGGCCGAGTTATGCACCGGGACACCTGCCACGGCCAGCACGCGATCCCCTGGCTGCAGGCCCGCGTTTTTAGCCGGTGCGGGGGAACCCGGCTGGCAGGAATTGTCGGCGCGCACCTCGAGGCACTGGCTGACCTTGGACACCACCGCCGGCGCCGGCGCCCGGTCGAGATTGGGCAAGCCGGTCGATACTGCCATCGCATAGATCAGCGCAATGCCCACGACGAAGTGGGTCACTGAGCCCGCGGAAAGCACCACCACCCGCTGCCAGGTGGGGAAGCGGAAAAACGCCCGCCTGCGGTCCTCCGGATCGGGTAGCTCGTCCATCGCGGTCATCCCCGCGATATCGCAAAAACCGCCCGCCGGGATCAGTTTGAGGCCGTACTCTGTCTCTCCCCGACGAAAGGAGAACAGGGTGGGGCCGAAGCCGATGAAGTAGCGGCGCACCTTCATCCCGAACGCCTTCGCGCTGTACATGTGGCCGGCCTCGTGCAATGCGACGCAGATCCCAATCCCGATCGCAAACAGCACCACCCCCAGCACGAACGTCACGCTGTACTCCTCACTCTGGACTCCGACCGGCCCGGGCGAGTCGGCCGCCCAGCAGTTCCCTGGCTCTGCTCCGAGACCAGTCCTCGGCGGCCAGCACGTCGTCCACCGTAGTCGGCTCGGCCCGCCACCCCTGCGCCTCGCCCAGCACTGCCGCCACCGTGTCGACGATCTCACGGAAGGAGATGCGGCGCTCGAGGAAGGCGGCCACCGCCTCCTCATTGGCCGCGTTGAACACCGCGGGAACGCAGCCACCATCAGTGCCGGCCGCCTTGGCCAGCTCGATGGCGGGAAACGTCTCGGTGTCCACCGGTTCGAAGGTCCAGGTCGTTGGGTTGGCGAAGTCACAGGCCGGGGCCGCGTCGGCGACCCGGTCCGGCCAGCCCAGCGCCAGCGCGATCGGCAACCGCATATCCGGTGGGCTGGCCTGGGCTATCGTAGAACCGTCGGTGAAAGTGACCATCGAGTGAATCACCGATTGCGGGTGCACCACGACGTCGATGCGATCGTAGGCAATGCCGAAGAGCAGGTGTGCCTCGATCAGTTCGAGGCCCTTGTTCACCAGGGTGGCTGAGTTCACCGTCACCACCGGTCCCATCCGCCACGTCGGGTGCGCCAGAGCCTGCTCAGCGGTGACCCCGTCGAGCTCGTCGCGGTGGCGCCCGCGGAAGGGCCCTCCGGATGCGGTGAGCACCAGCCGGGACACCTCCACCCGGCTGCCGGCGCGCAGGCATTGGGCCAGCGCCGAGTGCTCGGAGTCCACCGGCACGATCTGACCGGGCGCGGCGGCGCGGGTGACCAGGGTGCCCCCGGCTATCAGGGACTCCTTGTTGGCCAGCGCCAGGATGGCGCCGCTGCGCAGCGCCGCGAGCGTCGGCGCCAGACCGCGGGAACCGGTCACACCGTTGAGCACCACGTCGGCGGGCTCGGCACTGACGAGCTCGGCCGCTGCGTCGGGACCGACCAGGATCCGGGGCATCCGGTAGCTGCCCCGGTCGTACCCGCATCGCTGCGCTTCGGCGAACAGCGCCAGCTGCAGATCCTGCGCCGCCCGGCCGCGGGCCACCGCCACGGCGGGTGCGCCGGTTGCCAGCACCTGCGCGGCCAGCGCCTCCGGGTCTGCCCCGCCAGCGGCGAGCCCGACCACGCGGAAACGATCAGGGTTGCGCTGGATCACGTCCAGCGCCTGGACGCCGATGGACCCGGTGCTACCGAGCAGCAGTACCGTGCGTGGCCGATCTGACAGGTCCATCTTCGTCATTGTTCCCGATGGCAGCGCTGTTAAGCGTGCGCGGTAGTGAGTCTGCGCTGGCCGGGCGGTGGTATGCGATGATGTTGGCGTGACCGTGACTGATCAGCACCCCGCCGACCAGGACTCGCCCCACGGGGAGCAGCCGATCCCCGGCGTGGACCCGGAGGAGGAGCCGTCAGCCGCGTGGGGCTGGCATGGCACTCCGCAGCGCGCCGGCAAGATCGCTGGTTGGTTTACCGCCTTCGCGCTGTTCGCGATGCTGATCGGGAACAACGAAGGTCACATGGGTGACTTCTTCCTCGTCGCCCCCGGCACGATACTTGTGGTGATGCTGATCGCCAGTCACCTCAAGGCCCGCAAAGCCAAGCGGCGCTGAGGATCGGCGGGTGGCCGGCGCCCGCGGCTCCCCCGCCGTCGAGCTGGAGGTCGGCCGGCGAACCGTCCGGATCACCAACCCGGAGCGGGTGTACTTCCCCGCGCGAGGCGAGACGAAGATCGACCTGGTCCGCTACTACCTCGCGGTCGGCGACGGCATCGTTCGCGCCTTGCGCGAGCGCCCCTGCATGTTGCACCGGTTCCCCACCGGAGTCACCGGCCCCAAGGTGCACCAGAAGCGGCTGCCGGCCGGCGCGCCGCCGTGGGTGCAGACGGTGCGGGTGGACTTTCCGTCCGGACGCTCAGCGGACGAGCTGTGCGTCACCGATCTCGCTGACGTGATCTGGGCGGTGCAGATGAGCACTGTGGAGTTCCATCCGTGGAACACCCGGGCCACCCAGGTGGAGCACCCCGATGAATGGCGCATCGACCTGGACCCGCAGCCCGGCACCGGGTTCGTCCAGGCCCGCCAGGTGGCTGTGGTGGTGCAGGAGGTGCTGGCCGAACTCGGCGCGGTGGGTTGGCCGAAAACCTCGGGGGGCCGGGGCATGCATGTCTACGTGCGGATCGAGCCGCGCTGGAGCTTCACCGACGTGCGGCGCGCGGCCCACGCCTTCGCCCGTGAGGTGGAACGGCGCGCACCGGAGCTGGTCACCACCGCGTGGTGGAAGCGAGACCGGATCGCCGCAGTGTTCGTCGACTGGAACCAGAACACCCGCGACCACACGATCCGCAGCGCCTATTCGGTGCGCGGCGTACCCGAGGCGGTGGTGTCCACCCCGCTGCGCTGGGATGAGGTGCCCGACGCCGAACCCGGCGATTTCACCCTGGCCACCGTGCCCGAGCGATTCGCCCGCCTGGGCGACGTGCACGCCGGTATCGACGACGCGGTGTTCTCGCTGGAACCGCTCCTGGAGTGGGCCGACCGCGACGAGCGCTAAAGCTGGCCGTCGTCAAGTGCTGGTGAGGACGTCGGCGAGGTTGAAGCGGATGGGCCGCTCTAGTTGGTCGTAGGTGCAGCTGCGGGGATCGCGGTCGTCACGCCAGCGGACGAACTGGGTGGTGTGCCGGAACCGCACGCCTTCCATGTAGTCGTAGCGCACCTCCACAACACGCTCGGGGCGCAGCGGCGTGAAAGACAGGTCCTTGCCCGCGTTCCACCGGCTGGTTTCGGACTTGCGCGGCGTGCGCTCGCCCTCCTCCTGCCGGGCCCAGGCCCACGGATGATCGTCGAAATCGGTGACGAGCGGCTGCAGCTCGGTCAGCAGTTCCCGGCGCCGAGCCATCGGGAAGGCCCCGACCACGCCCACCGACACGAGGACACCCCGGTCGTCGTAGAGGCCCAGCAGCAGCGAACCGATGGCGTCCGAGCCGGATTTGTGCAGCCGGTAGCCGGCGACGACACAGTCGGCGGTGCGCTCATGTTTGATCTTGGTCATCACCCGCTTGTCCGGCTGGTA
>JAICHZ010000034.1 GCA_025924655.1 Pseudonocardiaceae bacterium
GCCACACCCGACGCTGACGCTCGGTCAGATGCGGCTTGATCGCCTCGTAGCGACGCGCCATAGACTCCACGACACCGGACATAGCACAGACGGTAGATCCCACGGAGCCAAAAACTACGTTATTTCACTACGCGCCCTAACTCCGTTCGGTTACCGGAGGCAAGGAAACGGCACGTAAGGCGAGTTAGGGCGCAGGGTGGTACTGCCCGCATGACAGTGCGGGTGAGGGCAACACACTAGGATTTTTGTGTGGGTTGCCCGGTAGGAGGCAGCACCCAGGCGGGATCAAAGTGTGCGATGACCTCGCCACCGGTACCGGACTGGACGGCACTGGGTTGTCCGATGTGGCCGGTTTGGACGTCGATGAACCGCACTCCTGCTGCGGTAAGGATGTCTAGGTTGTGTTGCCACACCGGATGTGGCCACAACCGGTTATTGACCATCGGCGCGATGGTGATCGGGATCTGTGAGGCGAGGGCTTCGCATAGCAGCCCTGCGGCGTAGCTGTCGGCGATCCCGGCGGCGAGCTTGTTCACCGTGTTGAAGGTCGCGGGACACACGATGACCTGGGTCGGTGGCGGGAACCGCTTGGCCTGCCCGGGCTGGCGCTGCTCGGTCAGCACCGGAAATCCGGTGGATTGCTCGACTCGCTTACTATCCACCCAGTTCATCGCCGACGGTGTGGCGACCACGTGCACCATCCACCCCGCCTCGACCGCCCGCGCCGCGACATCGTGCACCCGGGCAGCCAGCGGTGCTCCACAGGCAACGAGCGCGAGATGTTCGGGCACCGGTGCCTAGTCCAGCACGCCAGCGCGTACCGACAAATCGTGCAGGACGCTGTTCGGGCGACGCGACCGGGCGAGCATCTCGCGCAACAGATCGCGAACCATCGCGTTGTACCGGATCGCCTCCGGCGCTGAGCGTTCCGCCTCCAGCAGGTGCAACGTCGCCTCGGCATCGCGCTTGCGTTGCGCCTGCGCCCATGCCAGATCCAGATACACCTGCGCGCGACGGCTGCGCAGTCCCTCCGCCAGCCTCGTCGGATCGACCTCCGTCGCAGCGCGCAGCGCCTCGCCTGGTTCCCCCAACTCCGCAGCGATCGATACCCGGTGAATGAGAACGTTCGTCGGCCCAAACGCTGTCCACGCATAGTTAGCGTCCTCACCGAGCAGCCCGGCGAGACGGTTAGCAGCGTCTAGACGTGCCCATGCTTCGCCCCGGTCGGTGCGGCGCGCGGCGGCCACCGCCGCGATCAACCACAGCGCCCCGGCAACGGAGACAAGGATGGGGGCCTCGGCGGTGGCTGATCCGTGGATCTTTTCGGCCATGCTCACCGCAAGTCGCTCCGCTTCGTCCGTGCGATCCGCGCGCAACAGCGCACACACGACCTGGTAGGCCGCCATCCCACGAGCACCGAGCGAGTCAACCTCGACGGCAATCGTCGCTGCCCGATCGGCCGCGACCACGGCAAGATCGGTCACACCGAGCTTGGTGAGCAACTTCGCGGCACCGACATAGGCACCGACGTAGGTGCATAATCCTTCACGCCGCTCTTCATCAGCGGCAATCCGCGGTAGCCCATCGATGAGCGTGATGAGATCCGGAAGCTGACGGACAACGGTCTCATAGCGAGCAGCCTGGTAATCCTCATGGAGTGTGGCGACCTGGGCACGCAACTCGGGCAGCGGCGGGATCGGCGGAACGTCCACGCCGAGCAGATGCTCATAGCGGGTCATGACCTGGCGAACCGCGTCTAGGCCCTGAGCAACCGCTCCCCCGTTGGGAGCGAGCTGCCACGGTCGGCCGATAAGCGACTCGACATCGACATGCAGGATCTTCGCCATATCGAGCAACACTGACAACCGATCTACCGAACGGATGCCACGCTCGACTTGGGACAGCCACGACTCAGAGCGGCCGATTAACCCTGCTAGTGCTGCTTGACTCAGCCCGCGTCGGCGCCGGTACACCGCGATGCGCTCACCGGTCCCAGTCAAAGACACCCGTCAAGTGTCGCATTCCCCCAGCTGGCCGCTGTCTTCGCTTCATCTGCTCAGCTGTGACCTTGACGTTGAGGTGGGCCGATCGGGACTAGCAGCAGACTAGCTCGGGACTAGCTCGCGGACCCCCTCGGAACAGGTGTTTCGCCGTTTGATTGGTGTGCGGTCACAGCGGTTCACAAACACCGATCAGGAGGAGCACGCCATGAAGCCGGAGGATCGTCGCGGTAGCGGTTCGATCCTCGGAGGACCCGGGGCCCAGCTATGACCCCGATAAACAGCTTCCCGGCGCAGACCGTGGAGGAGATCGTCACCCGGGCCGGCCGACCGGACTTCGACCGGTGGGCCGAGCAAGTGGCACGATGCGGGCACTGCTCGCACCCGGTCCGGCTCCGTGGCCGGGTCCAACACCGAGCAGTCACCGGCCAACGGATGACCTACTCCACCGACGGTGAACCGGATCGGGTGTTGCTGATCCGATGCGGAAACCGGCGGGCAGCGGTGTGCCCGTCGTGTTCGTATGAGTACGCCGGTGACATGTGGCAACTGCTCTATGCCGGCGCTGCGGGTGGCCGCAAGGGCGTGCCTGAGTCGATCCGGTCGCACCCGCTGGTCTTCGCCACCCTGACCGCGCCGGGGTTTGGTCCGGTGCACACCACTCGCGGCGACCGATCCGGGCCAGCGCGCTGCCGTCCGACTAAGGGTAAGCCGCGGCTGTGCCAGCACGGGCGGCCGACCTGGTGCACCACCATCCACGATGAGGACGACTCGCGACTCGGGCAGCCGATCTGCTCGGACTGCTACGACTACCCGGGGCACATCGCGTTCAACTGGCACGCCCCGGAACTGTGGCGCCGGTTCACCATTGCTGTCCGGCGCGCGCTCGCCCATATCACGGGGCTGACTGCGGCCGAGTTCGGCAGGCGGTGCCGGGTGTCGTTTGTGAAGGTCGCGGAGTTTCAACGCCGCGGCGTCGTCCACTTCCACGCGCTCATCCGCCTCGACGCCCCCGACGAGGACTACCAACCACCTCAGATCAGCGTCGATGCCGCTGATCTGGCCAGGGCAATCCGCCAAGCCGCTGCCCACGTGCGGCTCACCGTCGAGATGCCCGATGGGTCCGGGTTGGTGCTGCGCTTTGGTGACCAGCTCGACACCCAAACCGTCAACAGTGGGCCGACCGGACAACTGACCCCCGAGCACGCCGCTCGCTACATCGCGAAATACGCCACCAAAAGCGCTGAGGACTTCGGCCTCGGCGACCGACGCATCACCCCCGAAGCACTCCCCCACCTTGACGTCAATGACCACGTCAACCGGCTTGTCCGCACCGCGTGGCAACTCGGAGAGCACGGGGCTTATGAGGGGTTGCGGCGGTGGGTCCACATGATCGGCTTCCGGGGGCATTTCGCTTCAAAATCCCGCCGTTACTCGACCACCCTGGGCGCCATCAGGGGTGAACGTCGTGCCTATCGCCAACGCCAGGCGGCCGAGCATGCGCGCGAGCTGCTGCCTGATGAGCAGGACACCACACTCGTCGTCTCGCGCTGGGAGTTCGCCGGAGTCGGCTACCTCACCAACGGAGACACAGCCCTGGCCCTCTCGGCCGCCGCCAGAGCACGCGAACAACGACAAGCCGCACGAGACGCCGCATAGCAACAAACCAGAAAACAGAGAAAGGAACAGCACGAGTGAACGAAGAATTGCGAGCAGGGCCGCGATTCTTGCCGAAGTGGTACAGCATCGCACAGGTGGCGCAGATGCTCGGCTTTGGCCTGAGCAAGACCAAGATGCTGGTCGCAACCGGTGAGCTGCGCTCACTCAAGGACGGCAAGCACCGCCGCATCCTGCCCGAATGGGTGGACGAGTACATCGAACGTCGAGTCAAGGAAGGAGCAGCATGACTGGTCGCGCGCGGGCGAACGGGGAAGGCTCGATCTTCCCTTACCGCAATGGTTTCGCCGCCTACACGTGGGTCTCTAAACCCAACGGGCAGCGGCAACGCAAGTACATCTACGGCAAGACTCGCGAGGAGGTGCACGAGAAATGGCTGAAACTTCAGCAACGGGCACGGCAAGGACCGATAGCCACGAGTGTCCCCAATCTCGGCGAATTCCTCGCCTACTGGCTTGAGGAGGTGGTGAAGCCGAATTTGGCACCCGCCACGTACGTCAATTACGAGATGTTTACTCGTCGGCACATCACACCGCTGCTCGGTGCTCGACGGCTCGATCGGCTGAGTGTGCGGGACGTCCAAACGTGGATCAACGAGGTGGCCAGAACCTGTCAATGCTGCGCGCAGGACAAGGACGCCGCTCGCGCTGAGAAGAAGCGCCGATGCTGCGCCATAGGCAAGTGCTGCGAGAATCGGCTTTCCTCGCGCACCGTCAGCGACATCCGGGCCTGCCTGCGCGCGGCGCTGTCCCAAGCGGTGACGGAAGACCTGATCGCCAAGAACATGGCCAGTTCGATCAAGCTCCCTTCGGTGCGAAAGCGCAAGGGCAAGGCGTGGAGCAGCGATGAAGCCCGGCAATTCTTGGAGTCCGCACGCTCTGAGCAGGATCCGCTCTATGCCGTCTACGTGCTGATCCTCGTGCTCGGCTTGCGTAAAGGCGAGGTGCTTGGCCTGACATGGGACGACGTCGACCTGGACGAGGGAGAACTGTCGATCGGGCGTCAACTGCAGCGGGTAAGCCGGCAATTGCTGCACCGGGAGACCAAGACAGCCACCTCCGATGCCACGCTGCCGCTACCGGACATCTGCGCCGCCGCGCTGCGGCTGCGGATGGTAGAGGAAGCTCACGCCAGGGAGCTGGCAGGGGCGGCGTGGCAAGGCGGCAAGCTGATCTTCAGCACCAAGTGGGGCACGCCGATCGAACCGCGTAACTTCAACCGCTCCTGGGATGCCCGCTGCGCCAAAGCAGGGGTCCGGAAGATCACAGTGCACGACGGGCGGCGCACCTGCGCCACACTGCTGGTCGATCTCGACGTGCATCCCCGGGAGGTCATGCAGATCCTGCGCCATGCGCAGATCGCGGTGACCATGGAGATCTACGCCCAAGCGTCCTCGAAGGCCACGCGCTGCGCGTTGAAGCGGTTGGGAGACAGCCTCAGTGGATGAGCCGCTGCTGTACTTTGCTGCTGTACGGCGGTCCAACGACCCCTGTGAAAATCACTGTATAGGGCCTCTGAGCTGGTGTGGAGCTGAGGGGAATCGAACCCCTGACCTTCTCGATGCGAACGAGACGCGCTACCAACTGCGCTACAGCCCCCCGCGGTGCGCGCCGAGTTTAGCAGCGGCGGTCGGCTACTCGCCCACCGCCCGACGGTAAGGCGGCTTAAACGCCGGCTGCAGCTCGTCGAATGTGGGGTCTTCATCGTCTAGGTCCACAGCGACAGCACTGTGCTGGGGTACCGACGATGGCGCAGCAGACGGCTCCTGCACCGGATCTCCGGTGCGGTGTCCCTCCGCAGCGACATCATGGGAAACGCGAGCGGAGGCTCTAGACCCCGCCGCGCGCGCGGCTCGACGCCGTCGCACCTCGTCTTCGATACGCACCTGCCGGCGTAGATAACCGAGATAACCGACCAGCACCAGATCCAGCGCCACCTGCACCCACCACAGCAGGCTTGACGCGGTGTACGCCAGCACCAGACTGGCCACCGCGGCGACCGCCAGACCAAGCACCACCCGCTGCCGGAACGCGTACTTCTCCCGGGCTAACTGTGCAGCGACCTCCGGGTCAAAGCCACCGCGACCCGATCTGTACCGATGCTCGTCCAAGATTGACTCCCGCTGCGCGATTCGTTCATCGATCATGCGCACCTGTTGACCGTGCTCGTGCACCACCCGAGGAGGGACCGGCCGGTGCAGTACCCGGGAAGCCAGCGCAGACTCCGCGGTGCGGACCACCTCCTGCCGTCGCTTCGCGACCATCGGGACGAGGACGACAAGCCATGCCGCCGCCAGCGCCGCGAAGATCAGCGAGCTGGGCACTCCTCGCCCCCTACCCGGTCCGCCGTTCCAGAGCTGCCTGCATTCCGCCTAGATCACGGTAGCCACAGTGAAGTCGCCGATCCCGGAGGCGCGCCGGAGGTCGTGAGTGCGGGGCAGTGTTAGAACACCCCCGCACTCACGACAGGCGAGCATGGCCCGACCGGACCAGGCTCGCCACCAACCCGGCGCCGACCTCATCCTTAGTCAGGGCGAGCAGCCGATGGTCCCGCCACGCGCCGTCGACCTCAAGGTAACGACGCAGCAGGCCCTCATCGCGGAACCCGAGCTTGGCCAGCACCCGGAGGCTGGCCGCGTTCTCCGGCCGCACGGTGGCCTCGACCCGGTGCAGCCCCACCGGCCCGAACGCGTGATCCACCGCTAGCGCCACCGCCCCCGTCGCCACCCCACCCCCGGCCGCGTTGGACTCCACCCAGTACCCGACCCACGCGGAGCACAGCGCGCCACGGACCACGTTGCCCAGCGTGAGCTGCCCGGCGAACTCTCCTCCCACCGTGATGGCGAAGGGCAGGGCTTGGCCGCGCCGGGCCGTCGCGCGCAGCCCGCTGCACATCACCGGCCAGACCATGGTGGCGAACCGCTCAGCCCAAGCCCCTTCCCCATCCGGCTCCCAGACGCGCAGGTAGGCCTCGTCGCGCAGCCTCAGCCGGCTCCACGTCGGGCCGTCACGCAGCCGTACCGGGCGCAGTGCGACCTCTCCCGCCGCGACCCGCACCGGGCCCAGCCGTACCGGCCAACCGGGGTGACGACCATCAGGTCCAGGCCCGAGCACGACGCCTCATCCGCGCTGGGCGAGGAAGCTGACTGCCACCAGCTCGCCGACCGACACCTCTGTGGTGTCGGGATCGACGAGGATCAGGCAGTTCGCCTCAGCCAGCGAGGCCAGCAGATGGGCACCCGAGGTGCCAAGAGGCTGGACCAGGTACTCCCCGGTATCAGGATCGCGCAGCAGTTGGCCGCGGATGAACCCGGATCGACCCGCGGTGGATGTCACCGGGGACAGCAGTCGCGCGGTGATGGTACGGCGATGGGGATTGCGCTTGCCCAGCGCGAGCCGGATCAGCGGCCGGACCAGCACCTCGAACACCACGAGCGCGCTGATCGGATTGCTCGGTAATAGAAAGGTGGGCACCGAGTCCGGGCCCAGTCGGCCGAAACCCTGGACGGACCCGGGGTGCATCGCGACTCGTCCCGCATCCAGCGGGCCGAGCTCGGCCAACGCGGCGCACAGCTCGTCGCCCACCGCCCCGCCGACCGCGCCGGTCACCACCACGATCTCCGACACCAGCAGCCGGCCCTCCACCGCCTCGCGCAGCCGGGACGGATCGCTGGGCACGATTCCGACCCGATGCACTTCGGCCCCGGCGTCGCGGGCGGCCGCCGCCAGCGCGTAGGAGTTAATGTCGTAGACCTGCCCAGCGCCCGGGGTACGTTCGACGTCGACGAGCTCCTCACCGACCGACAGCACGGACAGTCGCGGCCGCGGGTGTACCCGCACCTTGGCCCTTCCCACCGCGGCGAGCAGACCCACCTGCGCCGGGCCGATCACCGCACCGGGGCGGACCGCGACGTCGCCGGTCTGCACGTCTTCTCCGATGCGGCGCACATAGGCCTTCGACGGCACCGACCGCGCCACGGTGACCCGCGCCGCGTGGGCCTCCCCGTCCTCGGTATGCCCCAGCGGGACCACCGCGTCAGCCAGGGTGGGCAACGCCGATCCGGTGGCCACCCGGACGGCCTGTCCGGGCTGCAGCCGCAGCGGCTGCCGCGAGCCGGCCGCGATCTCGCCGACCACCGGCAACGTCACGGGGACTTCCGTGACGTCCACGCTGCGCACCGCATATCCGTCGACCGCTGCCTGATCGAAGCCGGGCAGCGCGCGTTGCGCCACGACCTCCTCCGCGCAGAGCATCCCGTGCGCCTCGGAGATCGCCACTCGGACGGGTTCGGGACGCACCGCAGCGTCCAGCACCCGCCCGAGCTGCTCGTCCAGCGACCTCACGTGTTCTCCCGCTCCAACCTGTTGCGTAACCAGCTGCGCAGTTCAGGACCGACTTCAGGATCCTCCAGGGCGAAGTCCACCGACGCCCGCAGCAATCCGCCTGGGTTTCCCAGGTCGTGACGCCCGCCGCGGTGCACCACGACGTGCACCGGGTGGCCCTCGTCGATCAGCAGCGCGATGGCGTCGGTGAGCTGCAGCTCGCCGCCTGCGCCGGGAGCGATCCGGTGCAGCGCCTCGAACACCGCGCGGTCCAGCAGGTACCGGCCGGCCGCGGCGAAGGTCGACGGTGCCGCTTCGGGCGCCGGCTTCTCCACCATCCCGCGCACCCGTTTGACATCCGGCTCGTCGGTGTCGTCGATCGTGAACACCCCGTAGGCGCAGACCTGCTCCCGCGGGACGTCAATGGCACACAGCACGCTGCCGCCGTACCGATGCCGGATCGCGGCCATCGTGATCAGCACCCCGGTGGGTAACACAAGGTCGTCGGGCAGCAGGACGGCCACCGCGTCGTCAGAGTCGTCCAGCAGCGGCTCGGCACAGCCCACCGCATGCCCAAGCCCGAGCGGTTTGTGCTGTACCACGATTTCGGCCCGGATCAGCTCAGGGGCCCGGCGCACCTTGGCGAGCAGCGTTTCCTTACCGCGCCCGCGCAGCCCTGCCTCCAGGTCCGGGTTGGGGTCGAAATGCGCGGCCACCGACTCCTTACCCGGTGAGACGACGAGCACGAGCCGTTGCGCTCCAGCCTGGGCCGCCTCCGCCGCGACGTATTCGATCGCCGGGGTGTCGACCACCGGTAGGAGTTCCTTGGGCACGGTCTTGGTCGTTGGCAAGAACCTGGTACCGAGCCCGGCCGCTGGCACGATTGCAGTGCGGACCGCACCATGCCCCACCGTGCCCATCGCTGAGGAACTCATGACGCCCGACCCTATCGGCCCTCCCGACATTCCTGCCGCGACGTCCACCCCGCCCGGTTACCTGGACGAGAGCGCCAAGTGGGATTTGCGGCGGCGGTTGGCGGCGGCGCGGCGGGAGGTGCCGGCGGCGGTGCGGGAGAGGGAGGCGGCGGCATTGGCGGCGGTGCCGTTGCCGGGACCGCCGGGCACGGTGTGCGCGTACTGGCCGGTCGGCTTCGAACCGGGCTCACCGGAACTGCTCGGCGGTCTCGTGCGCCGCGGCTGCCGGGTGCTGCTGCCCGTGGTCGACTCATCGGGACCGCTGGAATGGGCCGAGTACACCGGCGCGGGCTCGCTGCAGCGCGGCCCGCTGGGATTGCTCCAACCGATCGGTCCCCTACTGGGCCGCGCAGCGATCGCCACTGCTGTCCTGGTCCTGGTACCGGCACTGGCCGTGGACAGGACCGGGGTACGGCTCGGCCGCGGGGGCGGACACTACGACCGGACGCTGCCGTTAGCGACGCCGGGTATCCCGTTGGTGGCGATCGTCCGGGACGACGAGCTGCTAGCCGCACTCCCCGCGCAACCGCACGACGTCCCCGTCACCGCAGCCCTGACCCCTCGCCAAGGTCTGATCCCCCTACCGCTGGAAAGCCGTCGCACCCGCTGAAACGCGGCTATGCGTCGTGAACTCGACAAGACGGACGTTTTCGCCGCGCAAAATGTCGGTGCTGTCTAGTTCACGGCGGATACACGCATGGCGTGCACCCGCGTGACGTGGCAGGGCGGGTGCGGGCGTGGGGGTGTCTATGCCGGTGGTCTTGCTACCATGGTGATTGGCACTCTCGTGGGCAGAGTGCCAAATAGTGGAGGCGAGACGTGCCGACCTACTCCTACGCGTGCACCGCGTGTGAGCACCGCTTCGACACCGTGCAGAAGTTCACCGACTCGTCGCTGACCGACTGTCCCGAGTGCTCCGGTCGGCTGCGCAAGCTGTTCTCGGCGGTCGGCATCGTGTTCAAGGGCAGTGGCTTCTACCGCACCGACAGCCGCTCCGGCGGGCAACCACACGATGGGCAGTCCAGCTCGAACGGCAAGTCCGAGTCCGGCGCTCACGGTAAGTCAGAGTCCAACGGCAAGTCCGAGTCCGGTGCTGACAAAAAGGCCGAGTCCCGTGCTTCTGAGTCGCGTACCAACGGCAAATCCACGTCGGATGCCAAGCCGTCGAAGTCCGGGTCCACTGAGTCGAAATCTGGGTCCGGTTCGGCATCGCCGGCTTCGAGTTCGGCGACCGCCTCCGCCTCCTGATCTAGCAAAGTTATCCACAGCCGCTCGGTTGTCCACAATCCGCGGCGGTGTCGGCTGCTGCCGCGGCCCGATCTGTCTAACGTCGTGATCGTGACGACAAGATCGGGAGGCCAGCTTGAAGCCATCACAGTGCCGCTACGGCAGCAGTGGGAAGCGCTGCGGTGCCGATCCGGTTTCGGCCGGACACTGTGGCTGCGTCGGGCCGTTGCCGCGCTGCTCGTCGGGCTCGCTGCGGTGCTGGCGCTGGCTCCGGGTCGGGCTGGCTCCGCCGATGATGCCGTGGTGGTCGCTGCCCAGAACTTGGCTGCGGGGACCGTGCTCGAGCCAGCCCTGGTGACGCTGCGCGGCATACCCAAGCAAGCGGTACCCGACGGCGCTGCTCGGGTCCCGTCCGCAGTGCTGGGCCGGACCCTGGCCGCACCGGTCCGGCGCGGTGAGCCGCTGACCGATGTGCGGCTGACGGGACCCGATCTCACCCGGGCGAGTTCGACGAATCCCGACACGGTGAGCGTTTCGCTGCGGCTGGCGGATCCGGGCATCGCCGCGCTACTGCATCCCGGTACCACAGTCGATGTGGTGACCGTCGGCGAACGTCAGGACGAACCGGTGGTGCTGGCGCGCGGCGCGCAGGTTCTCGCGGTGCTGGAGGGCGGCACTCAGACCGGCGAGCGTGCCGGAAAGCTGGTGCTGGTCGCACTCGATCCGGTTGCCGCGACGCGGGTCGCAGCGGCCTCGATATCCCAGACGCTCACTGTGACCTTCCGCTGAGCAGGCAGTCAGATGGCGTCATGGTGCGGGGGACGGTTGTCCTGCAGCCACTGGTCGCGCTGCTCAGACTCCGAGTCCGCCAGCCAGGGGTGGTCGTCTGCGGTACTGTCGGGCAGCACGTCCCCAAACACGAGATCCAGCCTTATATTGCGGTCCGCCGCACCCGCGCGTGTGATGACACCCTCCCCTACCGCGTGATGGCCCGAGCCAGCCAGTGCCGATCACTTCCCGCTACCGGATCCCAGTGCCAGGATGTAGTTCATGACTGCGTAACACAGTCCCCACCTCGCAAACGGAAGGCTCCCACCATGAGTCTAGTGGACAAAATCAAGGACGCGGCCGGTCCCGTCATCACCATGGCCACCCCTGTTGTTGCGCAGGCCATCCAAAAGGCCACCCCGCTCGTCGAGATGGCCATGGAAAAGGCCGCCCCCTACGTCGAGCAAGCCAGGGAGAAAGCCGACCCGTTCGTCCACGTCGCCAGGGAGCTGGCCGGTCCGATGGTCGAGCAAGCGATCAACAAAGCTGGCCCGTACGCCGAGAAGGTATCGGTGACGGCTGGTCCGATCCTCGATCAGGCCAAAGAGAAGGCCGGCCCACTGGTCGAGAAGGTCAGCGGCATGGCCGTCGAGCTCGTCGGAGCCGCGGTCTTTACGGCGGACAAGGCCACCGGTGGCCGTTACCACGATCAGTTGGAGAGCGTGAGCAATGTCCTGAGCCGTAACGGCAAAGCTGGCGGGAGCCACTGAACCGCCCCGCCCCGCGGGCCCGCAACGCCGACCGTTCGGGCCCGTCGTGGTGGTGGCCGGCGATCCTGCGGCGCGCTCAGTCCTGCTCCGGCCAAGACAACTCTTCAATCACCCGTCCGACGAGCGGCGTCAGCGTCGCCATCCCGTCCCGGACCGCCGCCCGAGACGCCGCCAGGTTCACCACCAGGGTGCTGCCCGAAACTCCGGCCAGCCCACGGGACAGACCCGCGTCCACGGCGCCGGCTGCGAGCCCAGAGGCGCGGATGGCCTCCGCAATACCCGGTATCGGACGGTCCAGCACGCCGGCCGTGGCGTCCGGGGTGACGTCTCTCGGTGACACCCCGGTACCGCCGACGGTGACCACCAGGTCCACGCCACCGATGACCGCAGTGTTCAGCGCGTTCCGGATGTCCACCGACTCGCCCGCCACCACGACCGAGCCGTCGACGACGAAACCGGCCTCCTCGAGGAGCTCGGTGACCAGCGGGCCAGTTGCGTCCCCGCGCTCACCATGCACCACCCGGTCGTCGACGACCACGACGAGAGCCCGACCCAGGCTGCGCACGCTGCGTTCCATGCCGAGCACCGTAGCCGGAGGCTGTCCGAGGCGAGAAACAGGTCTCGATCTCCGGGCTCGCGCAGCCGTTGGCAGCCTCTTCAGCGGGTGCCCACCTGCTGGCTACCCAGGGTGGCCTGGACCTGCCGAGTAGCGCCGCCCGCTCCCTTGATCGTGAGAGTGACCTGGGAACCCGGTGAATGTGAGCGGATTGCCGCCACGAGCGCATCGCCGCTGTCGATCACCCGATCACCCACCTTAATGATCTTATCGCCGGACTGGATGCCGGCAGCGGCAGCGGCGCCACCGGGCGTGACCTGCTGGACCGTCGCTGCGCCGTCCTCCGGCTGCCCGGCGGGGACGGTCACTCCCAGGATCGCCGAAGTGGCCTGACCGGTGTGGACGAGCTCGTTGCCGATCCGCCTGGCCTGGTCGATGGGAATCGCGAAGCCCAAACCGATCGAGCCCACCTGCCCGCCACCGGAGCCGAGCGAGGCGATGGCGGTGTTGATGCCGATCACCCGGCCCTGCATGTCGGTCAGCGGGCCACCGGAGTTCCCCGGGTTGATCGCGGCGTCGGTCTGGATCGCGTCCAGCACGGTGTCCTGACCGCTGCCCTCACCGCCGGCCCGCACCGGGCGCTCCAGCGCACTGATGATGCCACTGGTCACGGTGCCCGACAGACCCAGAGGCGAGCCGACCGCCACCACTTCTTGACCCACCCGGACATTGCCCGAGGTTCCCAGCTGAGCCGGGATGAGGCCGTTGACACCTTGGGCCCGCACCACCGCGAGGTCGAATGCCGGCGCCCTACCGACGATCTGGACCGGCACTGAGCGGCCGTCCTGCAACACCGCAGCGAGCTGGCCGCCGGCTGCTGCCGGTTCCACCACATGATTGTTGGTGAGGATCAGTCCGTCGGCGCTCAGCACGATCCCGCTGCCCTCTGCGGCTAACTGAGCCCCGTGCACCCGGAGCTGGACCACGCTGGGCGTCACCTTCTGCGCTACCTGCTCGACCGATCCACTCGGTAGGTTCGCGATCGGTACCGCTCCCGGGGCCGGCAGGTCCAGCGCGCTGGTCACCTGCGACCCGCTGCCGGCCAGTTCATAGCCAACGGCGCCGCCGACACCTCCGGCGACCAGGCCAACGATCAGAGACAGCACCACGACTCCGACGACGGGTCCACCGCGACGCGGTCCGCCGACGCTCGACGACGCCGGGATGCCGATCGGGGCGGTGGGTGGTGAAGGCTGCCACGACGACCCCGGTTGACCGGTAGGCGCCCAGGGCGAGGGATGCCCGCCGGGATTGCCGGGTTGCGCTGGGCGCGGCGTCTCGTCGGTCATATCTCTAGGGTGTCCTGGGTTCCTGAGAGGGGCATGTGAGGCACCTTAAGGGTGTTGGGTGGATGGTCGACCGGGCAGCTCGAGGGTCATCAGCATCCCGCCCGCGAAGCTTTTCCTGGCCCGCACCGTACCTTCGTGACGGGCGGCGACCTGCGCCACGATGGCCAGTCCGAGTCCGGATCCGGGCAGGGTACGCGCGTCCGACGAGCGATAGAACCGCTCGAAGATGTAGGGCAGGTCGGCGTCGGCGACCCCAGGTCCGGCGTCGGCAATGTCGACCGCGGCAGTACCCCGGCCCGTCGGCGCCAACCGGACGGTGACGGTCGCGCCCGGGGGGCTCCACTTCACGGCATTGTCGAGCAGGTTGAGCACGGCGCGTTCCAGGGCGTTGGCGTCACCGAGCAGGCTCCACGGAACAAGGTCGACCTCGAAGTTGACTCCCGGCGCTCGGCGGGCCGCCCGGGCCAACGCCCGCTCGACGACGTCGGCCAGCTCGACCGGTTCGTGCACCACCTGAGGGGCGTCCTCGCGGGCCAACTCGACGATGTCTCCGACGAGCGTGGACAGCTCCTCCACCTGCGCCCGCACGTCGTCGGAGATCTCCTTGCGGTCCTGTTCGGACAGTGAAGGAGCGTCCGGGCGGTCGGAGGCGGCGAGCAGCTCCAGGTTGGTACGCAACGAGGTCAGCGGGGTGCGCAACTCATGGCCGGCATCAGCGACCAGCCGGCGTTGGCGTTCCTGTGATTCGGCCAGCGCGGCGAGCATGCTGTTGAAGCTGCCGGTGAGCCGGGCGAGTTCGTCGTCGCCGGAGATGGCGATCGGTTGTAGATCACCGGTGCGAGCGATCCGCTCGGTCGCTTCGGTGAGTCGTTGCACCGGGCGCAAACCCCCCTGGGCGACCGCGGTGCCCGCAGCCGCGGCCCGCAGCACGCCCGCACCTCCGACCAGGATGAACACCAGACCGAGCCGGGACAGGGTGATCCGGGTGGTATCCAATCCGCTGGCCACCACCAGCGCGGCATCGGGCCCCGCGGACACGGCGGCAACGCGCAGGTCCCGCGCCTTGTCGGTGCGCAACGACTGGGGTTGCTCGCCGCGCGCCACGGCGAGCTCCTCCGGGCCCAGCTCCAGGTCCCCGCCGACCACGCTCTGGCCGGTGCGGCCGTCGAGCAGACCGACCCGGATGTCCGCCGCACTGAAGAAACTCGCGGGTATGCCACCGAGTTGTTCGGCGTTGGCCAGTGTGCTGCGCAGCGAATCGGCGCGCTGCAGCAGCGTGGTGTCGAGCTGGTCGTAGAGGCTGGTGCGCACCGTGAAGTAGCCCGCGAGCGACACCAGCGCGACGGCAGCTCCGACACACACTGCGGCCAACCCGGTGACTCTGGTGCGCAGCGACATCCGCCGATTCCCGAAAGTCGGGTCGGCCGGCTGTGTCACGGAGGCGTCACCCGCAATGCATAACCCACGCCCCGCATAGTGTGGATCAGTCTCGGCTCACCACCCGCTTCGGTCTTGCGCCGTAGGTACCCGACGTAGACTTCCAGCGCGTTGCCCGAGGTGGGGAAGTCGTAGCCCCAGACGTCCTCCAGGATCCGGCCGCGGGTGAGCACCTGCCTAGGGTGGCGCATGAACAGCTCCAGCAGGCTGAACTCGGTGCGGGTCAGGCTGATCCGGCGAGCGCCTCGGGTCACCTCGCGGGTGCCCTGGTCTAAGACGAGATCGGCGAACTCGAGCGTGGCCCCGGTCATGCCGACCGTCCCGACGCTGTCCGGCGAGCGCCGAAGCAGGGCCCGCAACCGAGCGAGCAACTCCTCCAGCGCGAATGGCTTGGGCAGGTAATCGTCCGCGCCGGCGTCCAACCCGGCGACCCGGTCGGAGACCGCATCCCGGGCCGTGAGTACCAGTATCGGGAGATCATCGCCGGTACCGCGGAGCCGTCGGCACACTTCCAGGCCGTCTACCCGGGGCATCATGACGTCGAGCACCATAGCGTCCGGTCGCTGCGTCGCCACGACTTCGATGGCTTGCAGACCATCCCCGGCAAGCTGCACGGTGTAGCCGTTGAACTGCAACGACCGGCGCAGCGACTCCCGGACCGCCCGGTCGTCATCGACCACGAGGATGCGCATCCCCCTAGTGTGGACCCTCCGCCTGAGAGCGACCTTAGACCACCTCAGCGTGGCGACTGGCGTAACGAGCGACCGTGTTCTGGCGACAAGGAACTGAGAGTGATCGGTTCGATTCACTCTGGGGTGAGCGACCGGGGGGTAGCCCATGATTGACCGAAAGCACCAGATCCCGACGCTGATGCCCCGGTCAGGCGGTTACCCCCCCACCGTCGTCGTGTGCACGCAGCCGGGCCTGGCCGTACTGGCGAAGTGGGACACGATGGTCGCCGGTACCCCGCAGTCTGATGTCACCCAGCTCTCGGCCTGGGCGCGGCTGCGCGCTACGGTGGGTTATGCCCCGCTGTACGTCCTGGTGTGGCGCGGCGTCGACCTGGTGGCGGGCGCACAGATCCTGTACCGACGTTTCCCCGTCCTCGGCGCGGTCGGCTACCTGCCCTACGGTCCGGTGATCGCCCCGGCCGAGGCCCGCGGCGACGTCTGCCAGGCGCTTTGCGGAGCGCTCTCGGACATTCCCCGCCAGCAGATGCGGATGCTCTTCGTCCAGCCGCCTGATGGGGCCCAGGACATCAGCTCCGAACTGCTCTCGCGCGGGTTCCGGTCCTCCAGCGCGGAAGTCGCACCATCGGGTTCACTGCGGATCGACCTCGCAGCCGACGAGGCGGAACTCCGACGTGGCTTGAGCAAGCGGCTACGCACCTGGACGAGGCAGTGGCCGGCCCGCGGCGTGACCGTCCGCCTCGGCGACGAGCACGATCTCGGGCTGCTGATCGACCTGATCGGCCATTCCGCCAACCACCAGGGTTACCAACCACTGTCCGGCGACTACCTTCGCGCGCTGTACGGGATGCTGGCCTCGGCAGGCAACGTGGCGCTGTTCATCGGCGAGGTGCACGGCGACGCGTTGGCTGCCGAGCTGTACACCGCGTGCGGCGGCATGCTGCGCCTGCGGCTGCGTGGGATGGACCGATCCGGCGAGGCCGCGCGGCTTAGCCTGCCGGCTGCCATCACCTGGGAGGCGATGCGCTGGGCGAAGGCGGCCGGATTGCTCTGGTTCGACTTCGGTGGCCTGCGTGCGCCGACACTCCAAGCACTGCTCGATGGTGGTGCCGGAAGCAGCGAGCAGCCCAGCGTGGACCGCTTCAAGACCTCTTTCGGTGGGACGCCGTACCGTTACCCCGTTGCCGTCGAAATTATCCACTCCCCGGTACTGCGCATCACCTACGACCTGACCCGCCAGTGGCCGGCTGGGCGGCAGCTCATCGCTCAGGCGACTCGGATGGCGCGCGGCCGGATCGGACCGCTCAACGTAGTGCGGATGTTGCGCACTCGCGGCCGGGAGTGACTGCCGCCAGGCTCAGCCGCTTGGTCCCCCGCGCCGCGCTACAGCTCGAAAAACCTCTTTGGCAGCCCGGTAGCCTTTGGCTTCGACAGCAGCCGTGGGAAGACTCTCGAAATAGTAGGTGCGTACCGGAACGTCGGTCGTTCCGAAACTATTTTTGAATCTTTTCAAGTCGTCAGTTTGAGAAATGCCGAAGTCGTAGCTTCGTCGCTGCGCGGCGCATGCGGCTTCGATCGCGCAGCGGTGCAGAAGTTCGTTCGCGCCGGTGCCTCGGGCACGTTCTGCGTCCATCGCCCCACGCCAGTAGGTGGCCCACGGACCCCTAGTGAGAACGACAATGCCAGCGAGCGGCTCACCGCCCCGCGACGCCATCCAGATGGTGCAATGCTCGCCCATTCTCGCGGCCACTGTCGCAAACTTGCGCCGCGGATTGCGGCGCTGTGCCAGCCACCGCATGGCCGTTAACGGAAGCGCCCGCTGCTGAGCCCATCGGTCGACGGAGCTACGGTAGAGCGAGTCGAAGGCAGCAACCAGCCGGCCAGTGCTGTCGGACTCCACGACAACGCCCCGGCGCTCCGCTTTCCGGGCATTGGATCGCACCTTACTGGTGAACCGGCCCGACCAGACCGTACCGAAACCACCGCGCAGATCGAGCACCTGCGCGGTGCGGGCGGTGGAATAGATCGCACTCGGAACCGCGCCGGCCCATGCCTCGGCGTCCTGGCCACCTACCGTGATGCGGGTACGCAGACCGGGTTGACGCCAGATCGCCTGGGCCAGCGCCCGAGTCTGGATGGGTGAGGGTGGCCCCGCGGCATGTGGGCCTGGGTCATTGGGTCCTGGGTCATTGGGTCCTGGCTCGCTGAGGAAGCCACTCGCAGCAGACCCGAGATCCCAGCCGGGCGGCGGTGCCTCAAATAGCCCGGCGACTCCCCTGCGCTTTACCCGAGGCAGAATCAGCCGCCGCCCATCTTCTCCTCGGAACAGCACGGTAGCGTCCGAGAAGCCGCCGGAACTGCAGATGCAGTCGATCCACTCTGGTGTCTTCGACAGCGCGATACTTCTGTCTTGGGCGACGAGGTCTTCCCAGCCGGGCCGCGCCGCCGCACCCTGCGCTTCAATGGATACCCGGTAGGTCTGGGAAATCACCATGTAGCCGGCCTCGCCGTCGTTACTCCGAGATCTTGATCCGGGCCAACCTACACCGAGGACGACAGCCGAGCGGAGTCAGACGATCCGGCGTGCTCCGACGAAGCCGTTGGTATACATGGCCCGCACATGGACTGGCTGGCCGGGTTGCGAAGCTTCGGCGATCTTGCCGTCTCCGACGTAGATGACGACGTGGTCTACTGGTTTGTAGAAGAAGAGCAGGTCACCCGGTTGCAGCTCGTTGAGGCTGACTGGGTGCCCGGCGGTGGACTGCGCCGCGGCGGTGCGCGGCAGGGTGACACCCACCTGCTTATAGATCCACTGCACGAGACCGCTGCAGTCGAAGCCACCCGGAGCGGCGCCGCCCCACACGTAGGGCGTGCCGCGCTGAGCCAGTGCCGCGGTGACCGCGCGGGCCGCCAGCTTCATCGTGAACGACTCGGGTGCTTTGGCA
>JAICHZ010000035.1 GCA_025924655.1 Pseudonocardiaceae bacterium
GCCCGACAGGCCAGCGGTTCATCCACCACCTGAACCAGGGACAGCCTGACCGTGCGGTTCGCCAACGCATCGCGCACCCGGTTGCCGGTCAGCGACTCGACGAGCACGGCTGTGGACACGATCGGTGGCCACAGACCGCGCAGGCGCAGCGCCGCGATGCGCGCGGCCGTCTGCCGGTCCCGACGGCCCAGCGCGGTGATCGCGCCCGAGTCGAGGACCAGGTTCATCTGCTTCATCGAGCCCGCCGCGCGGGAGGAACGGTGGCAGCATCGATCCAGGCATCCGCGGCCGCCAGCTCATCAGCCGTGGGCGGCCCACCGAGTTCCACGGCGAGCTCAGCCAGATACCGGTCCGCGGCGGCGGCCAACTCCCGCCGGCGAAGCTCGACTCGCACGGCGTGCTGGCTAAGCTCCGAGATCGGCAGCTCCAGCTCTTTGACCGCCTGGTGAAGATCG
Source organism: Pseudonocardiaceae bacterium (assembly GCA_025924655.1). Taxonomy (GTDB): domain Bacteria; phylum Actinomycetota; class Actinomycetes; order Mycobacteriales; family Pseudonocardiaceae. The sequence goes on from JAICHZ010000035.1 coordinate 456, forward strand.
TCTGGCAAATAGATCTGAACCCGTGGCATGCGCCTACTGTACGCCTATGATTGCCTGACAGTATGGCGTTCGTGACCGAGCCCGCCACGGTGACCTTCCGGCTCCCGCTGACCACCCTGATCGGGGTATTCGGATTGATCGTGTGCATGACTCCGGTCGCCTTCGGCGTACCGGGCTTGCAAGTGTTGTACCTCGGGCCACTGGCGCTGGCGGTCTGGCTGGTACGCACCCGGACGGTGGTCGGCCCAGAGACCATGGTGGCGTACCGGGTATGGGGCTCCCGGCGGATCGCCTGGTCCGACCTTGCGGGCCTGCGGATAGATGATCGGTCCCGGGTCTCAGCCGTGTTGCGCGCCGGGGATGATGTGCCACTGCCGACGGTACGAGCGCGCGACCTTCCCCTACTGGTGGCGCTGAGCCACGGACGGCTACCTGAGTCGCTCGCCGAATCCGGCGAGCGACCGGCGTCCGAGCAGTAGCACACCCTTTAGTGGCCACTCACCAGCGGCACACGGGTGTGCACCTACCCTGGCCGACCGTGCGACTCCCTGCGCCGAACCGAGCCGGGCTGGTGAACGACCGTCGCTCGCGCGAAGGCCGCCGTCCGATTTCGGTCCTGCTCGCGGGCGCGACGCTGTTGGCCGGGTGCTCGGTGACACCAAGCTTCCCCGACCGGGCTGCTGGACCGTTTCATCCCAAACTGGAGATCGGGTCAGAATCTGGACCGAGGGTCGGAATCCCGCAGACTCCCGGCCCATCCGGCCCGAGCCCAGACAGCGGTCCACCGCCGGGTCCGCCACAAGGTTGCACGGATCCGGACCCGCAGGTCGTCGCGACATGCCTGGAACCGATCTCCGCGCTGGTCGTACTGCCGGGCTCTGCGCCGGTGGGGCTGGCCGCTGAACGCACCACCGGCCGAATCCTGCAGGTTCAGCGCCATCGACCGAACCAGGAGGTAGCCGCGCTGGCGGTCGACCCGGCCGGAGATGGCGGTCTCACCGGCCTCGCACTGTCTCCCAGCTATTCCGAAGATGAGCTGATCTACGCCTATATCACCACTCCCATCGACAACCGGGTGGTCCGGATCGCCCCCGGCGACATCCCCAAACCGGTGCTGGCGGGCATCCCCCGGGGACCGACCGGAAATGCCGGCGCGCTCGCGGTCGACTCGCACGGAATGCTTCTCGTCGCCACCGGCAACGCCGGCAACCCCGCTGCGGCCGAGGATCCGCAGTCGCTCGCCGGCAAGGTGTTGCGCATCGACACCTTCGGCCACCCGGCGCCGGGCAATCCTGACGGTTCCAAGGTGCTGGTGAGCGGGCTACACGCGCCAGGCGGGCTGTGCGTCGACCCACTGACGAACGAGCTGTGGATCACCGACCACGAGCCCGACCACGATCTGTTGCATCGGGTACTACCGGGACGCCCACTGGGTCGGGCCGCCTGGACGTGGCCCGGAGGCATCGGGGCCGCAGGGTGCGCAGTCATGCTGGGCCGTATCCAGGTCGCGTTCGCCAGCGGGGCACCGATGTTCGTGCTCGGGATCGGGCCGGCCGGCACGTTCATCGGGCCATCCCTGCAAATCCCGCTGGAGCGCTACGGCCGGATTTCCGCGGCCGCGTTGAGCCCGGACGGGCACAAGATCTGGCTGGGCACGGTCAACAAGACAGGCGGCAAACCGATCTCCAGCGACGAGCGGGTGTTCGTCCTACCCGACCTGGTCGGTCCCGGCGGTGGGCAAGACTGAGAAACTCGTGAATGGCAATCAGTGCTGAAACACCGTTACGCACTCACGAGCGCGAGCACCAGCTCGCGCACCCTCTGAGCGTTGGCCTGGCCACCGGTGGCTTTCATCACGGCGCCGACGATCGCGCCCGCAGCCGCCACCTTGCCGCCACGGATCTTCTCGGCGACGTCGGGCGCGGCGGCCAACGCCTGCTCGACGGCGGCGGTCAGCGCGGCGTCGTCGGACACCACGGCCAGGCCATGCGCCGCGACGATCTCGTCGGGCTCGCCCTCCTTCGCCAGCACCCCGTCGACGACTTGGCGGGCCAGGTTGTTGGTCAGTGCGCCCTCGGCGACCAGTGCGATCACCCGGGCGAGCTGTGCCGGGGTAATGGGTAGGTCGGCGAGCTCCACGCCGCGGGAGTTGGCCTGCTGGGACAGATAGGACACCCACCACGACCGAGCCTCGGCGGCTGGCGCCCCCGCGTCGACGGTGGCCGCGATGAGGTCCAGCGCACCGGCGTTGACCAGATCACGCAACTCAAGGTCGGACAGACCCCACTCCGTCTTAGCCCGCGCCCGACGCTGCCAGGGCAGCTCGGGAAGGGTGGTCCGCAGCCGCGCCACCCAGTCGTCGCTGGGCGCGATCGGCACCAGATCGGGCTCCGGGAAATACCGGTAGTCCTCCGAGGTCTCCTTGCGCCGACCGGCCGACGTGCTGGCGGTGGCTTCATCGAAGTGCCGGGTCTCCTGCACGATCCGGCCACCGGAGGCCAGCACCGCGCCTTGCCGGCACATCTCGTAACGCACCGCGCGTTCCACCGACCGCAGCGAGTTGACGTTCTTGGTCTCGGTGCGGGTGCCGAACGTCGACGAGCCGCGCGGCATCAGCGAGACGTTGGCGTCGCAGCGCATCGACCCTTGGTCCATCCGCACGTCGGACACGTTCAGCGCCCGAAGCAGGTCACGCAGCGCGGTGACGTAGGCCCGGGCGATCTCCGGCGCCCGAGCCTCGGCGCCCTCGATCGGCTTGGTGACAACCTCGATCAGCGGGACGCCGGCGCGGTTGTAGTCCAACAGGGAATGGCTGGCGCCGTGAATGCGCCCGTCGGAGCCGCCGACGTGCAGCGATTTGCCGGTGTCCTCCTCCATATGCGCGCGCTCGATCTCCACGGTGAACAGTGAGCCGCCGGACAGCTCGACCGCCAGCGAGCCGTTCACCGCGATCGGCTCGTCGTACTGGGAGGTCTGAAAGTTCTTCGGCATGTCCGGGTAGAAGTAGTTCTTCCGGGCGAACCGGCACCACGGAGCGATCGAGCAGTTCAACGCCAGCCCGATCCGCATGGCCGACTCCACCGCGACACCGTTGAGCACCGGTAGCGCTCCCGGCAGCCCCAGACAGGTCGGGCAGACCTGGGTGTTGGGCGGCGTTCCGAACACGTTGGCGCAGCCGCAGAACATCTTCGTCGCGGTGGACAGCTCGACGTGCACCTCGAGCCCAAGCACCGGTTCGAAACGTTCCAGCACCTCGTCGTAGTCCATCAGCGCAGCGGTCATCGGGCTGCGACCTCCAGATCGGGCACCCGCTGAACCAGCGGGCCGCCATCGGCGTCATCGCGAGCGGCCTCGTACGCCGCGGCCACCCGGTAGGCCCGGTCGTCGGCCAGCGCGGGCGCCATCACCTGCAGTCCCACCGGCAAGCCGTCGTCATCGGACAGCCCGGCCGGGACCGACAGCGCGGCGTTGCCCGCCAGGTTCGCCGGGATCGTGCACAGGTCCGACAGGTACATCGCCATCGGGTCGTCCACCCGCTCACCGATCCGGAACGCAGTGGTCGGCGTTGTCGGTGATACCAGCACGTCGACCTGGTCGAACGCCGCGGCGAAGTCCCGGATGATCAGTGTGCGGACCTTCTGCGCCTGGCCGTAGTACGCGTCGTAGTAGCCGGCGGACAGGGCGTAGGTGCCGAGCATGATGCGCCGCTTGACCTCGGGCCCGAAACCGGCTTCGCGGGTCAGCGACATCACCTCCTCAGCGCTGCGGCCACCGTCGTCGCCGACCCGCAGGCCGTAGCGCATGCCGTCGAAGCGGGCCAGGTTCGAGGAGCACTCGCTGGGCGCGATCAGGTAATAGGCAGGCAGCGCGTGGTCGAACGACGGGCAGGACACCTCGACGATGTCAGCGCCCAGCTCGCGCAGCCGGCTCACCGCCACCTCGAATGCCCGTCGTACCCCGGGCTGGTAGCCGTCTCCGCGGAACTGGCTGACCACTCCCACCCGGATTCCAGTCAGGTCGCCGGTGGCACCCGCGCGGGCCGCCTGCACCACCGGCGGCACCGGTGCGTCAATCGAGGTGGAGTCCAGCGGGTCGTACCCGCCGATCACCTCGTGCAGCAGAGCGGCGTCGAGCACCGTGCGGGCCACCGGCCCGCCCTGGTCGAGGCTGGAGGAGAACGCCACCAGGCCGTACCGCGACACGCCGCCGTAGGTCGGTTTGACCCCGACCGTTCCGGTCACCGCGCTGGGCTGGCGGATCGAGCCGCCGGTGTCCGTACCGATCGCCAACGGCACCTCGAACGCGGCCACCGCCGCTGCCGAACCCCCACCGGACCCGCCGGGGACGCGATCGAGATCCCAGGGGTTGCGGGTGGGCCCGTAGGCGGAGTTCTCCGTGGACGAACCCATCGCGAACTCGTCCATGTTGGTCTTACCCACGATCACCACGCCTGCCGCGCGGAGCTTGCGGGTGACTGTGGCGTCGTACGGCGGCCACCAGCCCTGGAGCATCCGCGAACCGCAGGTGGTCGGCATGTCAACGGTGGTGAACACGTCCTTCAGAGCCAGCGGCACGCCTGCGAGCGGAGAGGCCGGCGGGTCCCCGCGCCGCAGCCCGTCATCCACCGCAGCGGCGGCGGCGAGTGCGGCCGGCCCGTCGAGGTGCAGGAACGCATGCAGGGCGGGGTCCACGGCAGCGATCCGGTCCAGGTGCGTTCGGGTCACCTCGACCGCGGTGATGTCCTGGGCGTGGATCCGGGCAGCGAGCTCTGCGGCGGAGCACCGAGTCAGCCGAGTCATGACTCGTCCAGGATGCGGGGCACCCGGAACCGGCCGTCCTCAGTGGCGTAGGCGCCAGAGAGCGCCTGCTGCTGCGTCAGCCCCGGCCGCGGGACGTCCGCGCGGAACACATCGGTCAACCCGACGGCATGCGAGGTGGGCGGGATGTCCGCAGCCGCCACCTCACCGACCCGGGCAACCGACGTCAGGATCACCTCGAGCTGGCCGGCGAACAGGTCCAACTCCTCCTCGGTGACGGCCAGCCGGGCGAGCCGAGCAAGGTGCGCGACCTCGTCACGGGAGATGGTGGGCACGGCACACTCCTGAAGTGGTGCTGGGTCGCTGACCCGACGAGTCTAGCCTCGGGCTTAGCGGGGCCGAGTGACCCGGCTGCGCGCTGGGGGGCGTAACTTGCGGCTCGCTCTGTCACAATCAGCGACCGGCGAGCGCACGGGCTGTCGCGGTTGGCGTGGCTTGATGGGACGTGATGGAGGAACGCCGGATGATAGAGGCCCGAATGAACAGGCGCGGCGGCGGATGTCCTTTCTGATCCGGGTCCAGCTGCCAGACCGACCTGGGGCGCTCGGCGCGGTGGCCACCGCCTTGGGCGAGGTCGGCGTCGACATCCTCAGTCTTGATGTCGTCGAGCGCCGATCCGGTATCGCCATCGATGACCTGGTCGTGGAGCTCCCCTCCGGCCGGTTACCCGACGTGTTGATCACTGCGGCGGAGTCGGTCGAGGGTGTCGAGGTCGACGCCGTCCGCCCGTGGGCGGGTGTCCTGGAAACCCACCGCGAGCTGGAATTGGTGGAGCAAGTCGCCGCCGACCCCGCGCACGGTTTGCAGATCTTCAGCGATGGTGTGCCTAAGATCGTCCGAGCAGGTTGGGCCATGGTGCTCAGCGTCAGAAACGGACAGTCGCACCGGATCGCTGCCTCCTTTGCCGCGCCGGAGACCGTCGCCGGAGAGCTGCCCTGGTGGCCGTTGCGCCGCGCGACGATCCTGGACCCGGAAGAGCCCTGGGTGCCGCGGCCCTGGCGGGAACTGGGCACCGAATTGGCAGCGACCCCGCTGGGCGGGGCCGACCAAGCTCTGCTGATCGGCCGTCCGGGCGGACCGATGTTCCGCGCTGCCGAGGTTGCCCGCCTGGAGCACCTGGCTGGAATCGTCGCAGTGGTGCTGCGCAATCAGAACTCCGGCAGTTAGTCGGCTAACGCAACAGCTACCGGACGGTCCACTCGTTGGCGTTCCAGGTGACGCCATCGGACGCGTGCCGGTAGACGCTGTCGATGTTGTTGGTATAGGCCCACATGAGGGGAACCTGGAATAACGGTAGCGACACCAGATCGTCGGCGAGGAGCCGATCGGCTTTTGCCAAGGCATCCATCTGGGTGGGCTCGGCATATTCTGTCTCAGCGATATCCAGCGCAGCGTCGACCTCAGGGTTGCTGTAGTGCTGGTAGTTCAATGCACCATTGGTCGCATAGTGATCGGCCAGGGACCACACTCGGGACGCGCGCGAGCTCGTCGTCAGGGCGACATCGAACCGGCCGTGTGCCACAGCGTCGCTCACACCGCCCGGAGCGGCACCGTCAGCGATCTCCATTCCGGCCTGCCGACATTGTGTCCGGATGAGTTCCACTTCTCTTGCGTGGACCGGGGAACCGTCGTGGCTGATGGCGAAGGAAAGCCGCTGGCCGGCCTTGGAGTAGACCCCATCGGGACCTAGTATCCAGCCTGCCCGCTCCAGCGTTACCTGCGCTTTCTGTGCGTCGGCGACCATCTTGTCGGAGTAGAGATCATCGTACTTCGCATCGTCTGGGAGAAACGCGAGACTTCCTAGCGGCTGAGTTTCCGGGCGTATCCCACGAGCCAGTTCGTCGACGAGCTTATTGCGATCGACACACTGCGCGAAAGCGCTGCGGACGACTGGATCCCGAAATAGCGGGCTGAGCAGGTTGAGGTCCAGATGCTCGACGGTAGGACCACCCCGGGCCTGAAATATCACCCCGCGGTCCGACAGCGCCCGCAGCCGATCAGCCAGCAGTGGGTCGGCCGGTGGTTGCACGACGTTGAACTGGTGGTTTGCCAGGCCCTGCACCGCAGCGGCGCCGTCCACGACGGAGCTGAGCACGATCACCGCCGGACCTGCCGGCCGGCCCGCCCAGGCCGGGTTGCGGATCAGCACGGTCTGTGTACTCGTCGTCGAGCCGTCGAACTGATATGGACCCGATGCCGGCATCGTCTTTGCGTTGAAGCCAGCCCATTTGCTGTTCCAGAAGTCACCGGCTTTTTTCAGGATGGCGGGTGGCGACGTGGGGCTTAGCGCGGTGATATCGGCGATGCCGGTCTCCCGCTCAAGGATGTGGGCCGGGAGGATGGCGTGATGAAGGTAGTTCCGACGCCAGTCGGCGTACGGTGATCGGTAAGTCTCGACGAATGTGTTGTTGTCCCGGCACTCCGCGTTGACCCGGTCCAATCCGCGGGCGGACGCCGGCGAGAAATAAGGCGTGGTGCCGCTGCCTGCCAACCAAGCCAGATAAAAGTCTCGACAGTCCCACGGCTGCCCATCGGACCATCTTATGTTCGGTTTGATCTTGTATGTGACGACCTGAGGATCCTTCGCCGTCAGCTCGGCTGACGCCAGCACATCGGAGTTGACCAGGAACTTACCGTTTCCGTCGATAATGAACGGATCCACCAGAACCTGGTCGAGCACGACGTCATTATCCGGGTTATTGTCAGCCTGCACCGTCGTGTTGTTGTACGCAGAAAACGGTGCGCCGTGCGCGACGAACACCGCCGGGCCTGGCGGCACCTTCGGCGCGCGATAGGACCCATCCCCGTTGTCGCCCCGCGCCCGGGAGTCGACCAGCCCACTGACGCCGTCAGGACGGTTGGTTCCGCTGGCCGCCACGCAACCGGTGACCGCGAGCACAAGGCAGGCGATCCCCGCGGGTAGGCTGACCACCAGCCGCGACTTTCCCGTCACTGGAGACCTCCTGGTGTCACCGGCGGAGCTCCCAGCGGGCAGCGCCGTCGAGCGGACCCTCCAGCGGCGTACCGGGGGCGACGTTGAGCAGCTCACTGGTGGTGACGAGCAGCGAGGCCGGTTGGTAGAGCGGGATCGTCACCGCCAAGTCCCACAGCGCCGTCTCGACGGTAGCGGGCACCGGGCCCGCCGGGTCGTCCTGGGTCAGCGCCCGCTCGATCACCGGCTGCAGGTTCAGGTCGCACAGGTTCGCCGGATTAGGTGGCGCCGGCGCCAGCTTCGCTGGTACCACCAGCGGGCACCCGTACCAGGACGCCAGTTCGCTGGCGGGATGGCCGGCTGCGGGCTGGGGTGCCACCACGATGTCCACGCCCGGCGCGATCCCGTTGGCGGCAGCCGCCGACTTGGACCTCGCTGAGCTGGCGGCCGCCGGAGTCAGCTCGGCAACCCCGCCACGGGCAGGACCCGCGCTCGGGCCGAGCAAGGTAGTGAACAGCTCGTCGGGGTCGACCTCACGCAGCTCGGCGTCGATCCCGGCGGTCCGAAGCTGATCGACCACCCGGGCGGCGATCGTCCCGTATGGCTCCCGGTTCGCCGGCGCCGCCACCACCAGCCGCAGTGGCTGCCCGGCGCGTTCCCAACCGGCCTGACCGCGGGTGTACCCGGCGTCGGTGAGCAACCGGCGCGTGGTGGCCGGATCCGGCCGCATCGGGATATCCCTAGCCGGTCCGGCGGTGCGGTCAGTGCCGTGGTACGCGGGTGTGGACGGGGCAAGCACCTCGGAATCGGCTCGTAGCGCCGCGGAGGGTCCGCTGGCTACTCCGGTAGCGATCAGTGCGGGACGGTCCAGCGCCGCCGCCACCGCGGTACGCACCCGTTGATCGCTCAACACCGCGCTAGCCGGGCGTAGCAACACCGACACCAGCACCGGCTGCGGGACCACAGCCGCGGTCGCCCCCAAGTCTGCGGTGCGCAGCAACGACTCGGTGATGGCATCGGGACGGCTGAACAACGCGGCCTGCGAACCACCGGTGTGTAGCGCGTCCACCAGTGCCGCTTGGCTGCCCTGGCGAAACCGGATCCGGTCGACCTGAGCCGGGGTGGCCCAGTACCGGTCGTTGCGTTCCAGCACCATCTCGCCCCGAGACCGATCTACCGAGGTCATCGCGAAGGGACCGCCGGACACTGGCACCCCGGCGTCGAGCGCCTTGCTCCAACCCCCGGGCGCGTCCTTGAGCAGATGCGCGGGTAGCAGGTCTTGGAACAGGGTGCGCCAGCCGGCGTAAGGCCGGTCGAAGACCACTTCGACGGTCTCGCCGCCGTCTCGGGAGACAACCTGATCGATCAGCTGGTAGCCGGCCGAGTCCACCACGCCGGGTTGGCTGCGCATCTGCTCGGCGAGGTAGCTGAAGTCCTCGGCGGCGATGGGCGTGGTGTCAGACCATTGCGCATTGCGCCGGATCCGGTAGGTGACGGTGAACGGTTCGGTGCGGGTGACCTCGGCGGAGTCGAGCAGCGTGTGGTCGAGTACCCATTGCCCGGCCGGCGTTTGGTGAAACGCCGACGGCAGCAGCAGGCCGGCGACCGCCTCAGAGATCGGCGTCAGGTCAGCCAGCGTGTGCGGGTTGAAACCGCCGATCAGCCGGTCTATCCCGAGCACCACCTCGTGCCCAGCAGGCGACGCCGCTGACGAGGCCGTGGCAGGCCCGCGGGGGGGGACCAGGTCGGCTGACCGCGGGGTACACGCAACGAGGGCAGTCACGGCGACGAACGCCGTCACTACCCTGCATGCACCGCCGGGCGGTCCCACGAGGCGACATGCTGCCGCAAAGCGATCTCCCGGGGTGTCTCCGGGGTCTTTTGTGGCCAGGCCAGGTCGACGAAGCGCAGGGCGACCGAGTCCGATTTTATTAAGCCGACGTCGACGGGCCCCGCGCCACCCGATCCCGGGCCCGCTGCCGCCCCCGCTGGGTGGCGTCCAACACCACCTTGCGCACCCGCACCACATCCGGAGCCACCTCGACGCACTCGTCGGACGCGCAGAACTCCAGCGCCTCCTCCAACCCGAGCGTCCGCGGCCGAGTCAGCCGCTCGAGTTCCTCTCCGCTCGAGGATCGCACGTTGGTGAGCTTGCGCTCCCGGCAGATGTTGAGATCCAGGTCTTCGGCGCGGGGGTTCTCGCCGACCACCATGCCGGCGTAGACGGCGGCACCGGGCTCGACGAAGAAGGCGCCCCGGTCACCCAGCTGCGTCAACGCATACCCGGTCACCGCGCCCGAGCGGTCGGCGACCAGCGACCCGGAGCGACGGGTACGCAACTCGCCCACCCACGGGCGGTAGCCGTCGAAGACGTGGTGGACCACACCGGTGCCCCGGGTGATGGTGAGGAACTCGGTGCGAAAGCCGATCAGTCCACGGGACGGCACCGTGAACTCCAGCCGCACCCAGCCGTCTCCGGACGTGGCGCCCAGTTGCTCAGTCCGGCCTTTGCGGGAGGCCAGCAGCTGTGTCACGGGGCCGACGTACTCCTCGGGCACGTCCACGGTGAGGTGCTCGAACGGTTCGTGCAGGGCGCCGTCCACGGTGCGGGTGACCACCTGCGGCTTGCCGACGGTGAGCTCGAACCCCTCCCGGCGCATGGTCTCCACCAGGATGGCCAGCGCGAGCTCACCACGACCCTGCACTTCCCAGGTGTCCGGCGACTCGGTGGGCGACACCCGGATGCTGACATTGCCGACCAGCTCGGCGTCGAGCCGGTTGCGGACCAGGCGGGCGGTGAGCTTGCGACCGCCCCCGCGTCCGGCCAGCGGGCTGGTGTTGATCCCGATCGTCATCGCGATCACCGGCTCGTCCACGGTGATTCGGGGCAGCGGGCGCGGATCGTCGAGGTCGGCGAGGGTGTCACCGATGGTGATCTCCGCAATTCCCGCGATGGCGATCAGATCACCGGCTTTCGCGCTGGTGGCCGGAACCCGGTCGAGCCCCTCGGTGCGCAGCAGTTCGGTGATCCGGACCGGCCGGATCGTGCCGTCTTCCCGGCACCACGCCACGGTCTGGCCCTTGTGCAGCCGCCCCGCCCGGACCCGGCACAGCGCGATCCGGCCCAGGAACGTCGACGCATCGAGGTTGGTGACGTGCGCCTGCAACGGTGCCTGCTCATCACCGGCGGGCGGCGGTACGTGCGTGAGAATGACGTCGAACAGCGGCGTGAGGTCGTCGGCGTCGGGCAGCTCGCCGTCGCGCGGGCGGTTCAGGCTGGCACGCCCGGCCCGGGCGCTGGCGTAGATCACCGGTAAGTCCAGCACTGCCGCAGCGGTATCGGCTTCGAGGCCTTCTAAGTCCGAAGCGAGGTCCAGCAGCAGGTCGTGGGTTTCCTCGACCACCGTCACGATCCGGGCGTCCGGCCGGTCCACCTTGTTCACCACGAGGACGACCGGCAGATGCGCGGCCAACGCCTTGCGCAGCACGAAGCGGGTCTGCGGCAACGGGCCCTCGCTAGCGTCGACGAGCAGTAGCACGCCGTCCACCATGGACAATCCGCGCTCCACCTCGCCGCCGAAATCTGCGTGCCCGGGAGTGTCGACCACGTTGATGGTGACCGGACCATCGGGTGTGGACCGGGTGACCGCGGTGTTCTTGGCCAGGATCGTGATGCCCTTTTCCCGTTCCAGATCCCCCGAGTCCAGGACCCGGTCCACCTCGGTGCGCCCGGTGACCGCGCCGGACTGGCGCAGCATGGCGTCGACGAGCGTCGTCTTGCCATGATCGACGTGCGCCACAATGGCGACATTGCGCAGGTCGGTGCGCAGGCGGGCGGGGGCGACTGTGGGCACGCAGGAACTCCTCGAGTGGATGCCGGGAAGTCCAATGTTACTCGGAGGGTATTTTGGGGCGCCCGCGCCGCCCGCCGCACCACATCTGTGGGCCCTTAACAGCACTTCGAGATCGGGCAGAATGGCGCGATCGGCGTCCAACCAATCCAGCGTCGCAAGCTCGCCGACTTCCACCCACCGCAGTGCTTCATGCTCGACCGGGACTGGTGTCGCCGTCGGCTGGGCGAGCCTCGCGACATGCACCCGCAGTACGTATCCGCCGGATAGCTGCACGTCGGATCCGAGCTGGTCGCCTGGCACAACCTCGACGGCGAGCTCCTCACGACACTCGCGGACCAACGCCTGCCGGGCGCTCTCCTGGGGCTCGACCCGTCCGCCCGGCAGCTCCCAGCGACCCGCGAGCTCCGGTGGGTAGGCCCGCTGCTGCGCGAGCACCCGGCCGTTGCGCACCAGGGCGGCCGCAACCACTACCGCCGGAGCCATTTCCGGTCTCTCGGCGTGGCCCGGGGACTGCTCGGTATGGCGGCGCACGCGGACGATAGTGGCGGTGCGCGGCGTCGCCGGGAAGTGCTGCCCGGACCAATCCACAGAGCAAGATCACTCGGTCGGTCCGGGACGGACCGGGCTGGCCCTGGCGTTGGTCGCGGTAAACGGCGCTGCCGGGCCGGTTGGTAGTCCTTGAAGGACGCCAACGGCCAGCGCGCCTTTACGCCGGCGTTGCACCGGCGACTAGCCTGCACAGATGGCCGAAAATGATGTGCTCATCGACGTTGAGACCCTGGTGGGAATGCTCACCGGCGAGGATCCGCTGGATGCGGCCGGCATCCGGTTCATGCTCGATGCACTGACGTTAGCGACCGATAGCGCGCTGGGCTTTCTCTCCGCCCAGATCGAGTGCCACACCGCCCAGAACCAGGTAAGCCGCCGCGTGGTCGAAATGCAGCTTGCGGCGCTGCGGTCGCAGGCGCGAAGCAGGGAGGAGAAGGCCGCGGTCGCGCTCATCGCCGCTCGCGCTGCCGAAGGTGCCGGGGATTCCACGACTGCCTGCGACGTGCTCGCCGAGGCGCTGACCCTGCGCCCCGGCCTGGAGCCAGCGTTGCACGACGCCGCCCAGTACGCCGCGGCGCGCGGAGACTACGTCACAGTGGACCGCTACCTGCGCCGCTCCGACATTCCCAGCCCGCTACGAGCAGGATTGAGCGAGGCCATCGCCGCGACACCCCCCGACGTCGGGCGCAACACGGCCTGCCCGTGCGGGTCGGGCCGCAAGTACAAGGCCTGCTGCCGGCTCGATGCAGTACCTCCGCTGAGCGCTCGAGCCCAGCTCATCTACGCGCTGCTAGGCACCTACGCCGAGCGCGCTCCCGGCCTGAAGGTGATCACACCACTGATCGAGTGCACCGAGGACGCGCAACGGTACGCGATGTTCATGCTGGATCTTGCGTTGTTCCACGGCGGCCTGGTGGAGAAGTTCCTCGCCGCCCGAGGTCACTGGCTGCGGCCCGATGAACGCCAGCTCATCGAGGAGTGGCAGCGGATCCCGGTCACCCTCTATGAGGCGATCGACGTTGCCCGGGACACCAGCGTCACGCTGCGCGCGCTGCCGGACGGCGACCCGATCGAGTTGGCCGACACGTTGTTCTCGCAGGCCGCGCAGCGGCTGCAGCTGTTGTGCGGGCGGGTGCTGCATGACGACACCCAACCTCGAATCCTCGCGGTGCCCGTGAACGTTTCCCGGTCACGCCGTCGCGAGCTGGCCGGCCTGCTCGCCTCAGGCCCGTCGATGGAGCAGATCGCAGACTTCTTCACTCCCGAGCCGCCTATCCAGTTCCGCAACAGTGACGGCGACGACCTCTACGAGTGCAGCGTCACTTACCAGGTGCCCGGCCCGCAGGAGGCCTTCGAGCGCCTCATCGAGCGGTTTACCCGGACCGACGAGGACGTCGTCGCCTGGCACCGGCAGCTGCCCGACGGGCGGGTGTTGAACCTCGGGATGATCCAACGGATCGGCGATAACCTCACTGTTTCCGCGAACTCTCTGGCGCGGCTGGCCGAACTGGAAACCCAGCTGCGCGACGCCGTCCCGGAAGCCGTCGAAACCAACCGGCAGGCCAAGCGCGTCAGCGAGGAACCCGACGGCCGGGAAAGCCGCGCCATCATCCTGGAGAGCTACTATCTCGACGCGACGGCCGCCACCGACGCCGATGACGCCACCGAACGCCTGGGTCGCGACGCCGAAACAAGCTGGCTGGACGTTCCTGGCGTGATCGGTGATCTGAGCCCGCGCGAAGCTGCCGCCTCCGATGATCCCGCCATCCGCGCTGAGCTGCGCAGCGTCATCGACGACGTCGAAGCGATCCTGCTGCAAACCGAACGCGCCGGGCAGCCGACAACAGGTCTGATGAGCCCGCACCGCCTACGCGCAGCGTTGGCGACGGACTGACCAGATGACGGCCGGCTCGGCCACCCCGGCCGCGACCACTGCGCCGGAGGTGCCACCGCCGGCGATTAGGGTCCGTGGCCTGCGCAAGGTCTTCGGCTCCACCGTGGCGGTCTCCGGCGTGGACCTCGACGTGCCGGCCGGTGCCGTGCTGGGCGTGCTGGGCCCGAATGGTTCGGGTAAGACCACGATGATCCGCATGCTGCTGGCGCTGTCCCGACCTACCGCGGGCACCGTGGAGCTGCTCGGAGCGCCCATGCCGGCCGCCGCCGGCGCGGTGCTGCCGCATGTCGGGGCGCTGGTGGAAGGTCCCGGGTTTCACCCGTTCTTGTCCGGCCGGGAGAACCTGCGGCGGTGCGCGGCGGCGGAGCCACTGCTGTCCACTCGGGCGATCCCGGATGCGGTGCAGCGCGCCTTGAGCCGGGTCGGCCTGACGGGTGCCGCCGAGCGGCGCTACCGCGCCTACTCGCTGGGCATGAAACAGCGCCTCGGCCTGGCTGCGGCGCTGCTGGTACCTCGGCGGCTGGTGATCCTCGACGAACCGACCAACGGCTTGGATCCCGCTGGTACCCGGGACGTCCGGACGATCATTGCCGAGCTGCACGCCAGCGGCGCCACCGTGCTGGTGTCGTCGCACCTGCTCGCCGAGATCGAGGCGACCTGCACGCATGTCGCGGTGCTCGACCACGGGTCGCTGATCGCCGCGGGTCCGTTGGCCGCCCTGCTCGACGGCGAGGCACCCGCGCTGGAGGTGCGCACCCCCGATTCCGCGACAGCGGTGCAGGCGCTGCGCGCGGCCGGGATCGATGTCGCGATCTGCCCAGCCGGGGTGCGCGTCGAGCTTGCTGGAACCGACCCGCCGACCGTGGTCGCGTTGCTGGTCGGCGCCGGGGTGGCGGTGCACGAGGTGCAGCGCCGGCGGACCGAGTTGGACGAGTTGTTCGCCCAGCTGACCGGGGGTCACAGCCAGTGACAACCACCGGTGATGGGTACCGGACCACCCTGTCCGGCCCGGTACGCGCGCCGCTGGGGCGGCTGGTGCGAAGCGAGCTGCGCTGGGTACTGCGCCGGCCGCGTACCCAAATCGTGCTGGGGATACTCGCGCTGATTCCGGTGCTGATGGGGTTCGGCATCGTGGCGACCGGCTCGCCGGGCGGGTCAGGCCTGCTGACCCAGATCGCCGGTAACGGGCTGGTGCTGCCGGTGGCGGCACTATCGATCTCGTTGGCGCTGCTGTTGCCGTTGGCCGTGACGATGGCTGCCGCTGACGCGCTGGCCGGGGAGTCCGCGCACGGGACGCTGCGCGGACTGCTGTTGGCCCCGGTGAGCCGGACCCGGCTGGTGCTGGTCAAGGCGGTCGGCGTGCTGGCCGTCGCGGTGGCCGCGGTCGCCTCGGTCGCCGTGCTGGGCATCGTCACCGGGGTGGTGCTGGTCGGTCCGTCCGGGACCGCGCACGGCATGCTCACCCTGTCCGGGACCGAAATCGGTCCGGGGTCGGCGCTGCTGCGAGTGTCGCTGGCCGCGGCCTGGACAGTGGGCCAGCTCGCCGCAGTCGGCGCGGTCGCCCTGGCGGTGTCCTCGGCCACCGAACACCCGCTGGTGGTGCTCGCTGCGGTGTTGGGCGGCCTGATCGTGTTCGGGGTGCTCTCCGCCATCCCCGCGCTCGACTGGCTCCAACCTTTACTGCTGACCACCGGCTGGTTCGCGATCACCGATGTGCTGCGCGACCCACTGCCGCTGCACGGTTTGGCCTCCACCAGCCTCCGCGCCGCCTGCTACCTGCTGATCGGCCTGGCCCTCGCGCTAGCCAGAACAGCCACTCGGGAAGCCTGACCACGCAGTTTCGATCTGTCCCTGGTGGCAGCTGACGTCGACGCCTAGCGTCGGTGGTTATGCCTGATGCAGTGGTGCGGTACCGGTCAGTGGTGGCGGACAGTGCCCGGTGGGAGGGCTTCCCGTTCCGCGACGGCGACATCGTGATCAGCACCCCAGCGAAATGCGGCACGACCTGGACGCAAATGATCTGCGCACTGCTGGTCTTCCAGACCCCGGACTTCGCCGCGCCGCTTGCTGAAATCTCGCCGTGGCTGGACATGTTGACGACAGATCGCGACGATCTCGTCGCGGCGCTCGAGGCGCAACCGCACCGGCGGCTCATCAAAACTCACACGCCGCTCGACGGTCTGCCTTTCGACGACCGGGTGACCTACGTCTGCGTTGGCCGCGACCCCCGCGATGCGGGCTTCTCCTGGTCCAACCACCTGGCCAACCTGGACATGGACTCATTCTTCGCTGCCCGGCGCAACGCGGTCGGCCTCGCCGACCTCGACGAACTACAGCCCGACGGACCACAGGAGGTACCGCCGACCGAGATCGAGCGGTTCTGGCAGTGGGTCGACAACCCAGCGCCGACCAACGAGTCGTCGGCCAGCCTGGCGAAATTGGTGCACCACATCCGGACTTTCTGGCCGGCCACAGCCGGCGCCCCGAATCTCACGCTGCTGCACTACGACGATCTCCAGACTGACCTCGAAGGGCAGATGCGCCAGCTGGCTCGGCGGCTGGGCATCGACGTGCCCGAGCAGCGGTGGCCACAGCTCGTGGCGGCTGCCCGGTTCGGCGAGATGCGCAGCAGGGCGGACCACCTCGTCCCCAACCGGGGCGACAACCTCTGGCGCGACAACACGGAGTTCTTCCACCGCGGGACGAGCGGGCAGTGGCGTGCCCGGCTAAGCGGCGACGACCTTCACCGATATCACCAGCGCATCGCTGAGCTGGGCGACCCAGAGGTGGCTGGCTGGTTACACCGAGACTCGGCGGCCAACTGACGGGCGCGCTTACTGCTCACACCACGATGCGCGACGGGACGAAACCCGGGTCGGTCGCCGGCAGGGCGCCGGCCACCGCTGCGAGGATTTCGACCGCGCGCCGCAGGACATCGATCGGCTGGGTGTAGGGCAGCCGCAGCCGGTCGGCGAAGGCGTGACCGGTGCCGAACCGAGGGCCGGCCGCCAACCGCAGTCCGCGCCGCTGCGCGGCGTCGACCAGGGCATTGGAGATCGGCGCTGGGAGGCCGCACCACAGCACCAGCCCGCCCGGCGGCACCGGCACCTGCCAGCTGGGCAGCGCAGCGCCAAGGGCGCAGACGAGCGCGTCGCGCTGGGCCCGCAACCGGTCGCGATGCGCGCGCAACGTGCCCTCGGCGGCGTCGAGCAAGTGACATGCGGCGAGCTGCTCGAGCACCGGCCCCGACAGTTGAGCACGCACCGACGCAGCCGTCAGCCGTTGGATGAGGGCGGCTTCGGCGCGCAACCATCCGACCCGTAGGCCTCCCCAGAAAGTCTTGCTCAGCGAGCCGACAGTGACCGCCAGATCAGTCCGGGCGAACGCCGCGAAGGGCGCTGCGGGCGCGCTGTCCAAGCCGAGTTCGACGAGGGTCTCATCGACCAGCGCCACGGTGCCCGACCCATGCAGGCCGGCCGCGAGGCGCCCCCGCTGCTCCGCGTCGAGTAGCAGACCGGTGGGATTCTGGAAGTCCGGCATGAGGTAGGCCAGCCGGGGGCTGGTCTGGCGAGCGACCCGGGTGACATCTGCGGCGACAGCGGCGGGATCCGCCGCATCGATAGCCACCGGCACCGCGCCGGCCCCGCTGGCCCGGATGGCATCCAACGCGTTCGGGTAGCTGGGGTGCTCGACGAGGATCCGGTCGCCTGGACCGATGAGCAGGTCCAGCGCGACCGTGATGCCATTGAGCGCACCGGCTGTGATGAGGATCTGCTCGGGCGAGGTCTCCAGCCCACGCGCGGTGTACCGCTGAGCGATCCGCGCCCGCAGCTCCGGCAAACCGGCAGGATGGTAGCCGTGGCCGGGTAGCAACCGGGGGAGATCGGCCAGTGCCGCGGTGAACGCGGAGACGATCTCAGGCGGGGCCGCCGGCGCGGCGTGCGCGAGATCGAGAACCCC
>JAICHZ010000036.1 GCA_025924655.1 Pseudonocardiaceae bacterium
CCAGGAGATGCTGCCGGATCCGTCGCTGCTGCCTGGCACGGACCGGGTCCCACAGATCCGGCACATCGTGTTGCTGATGATGGAAAACCATTCGTTCGACAACTATTTGGGCACGCTGGGCCGCGGTGACGGATTGCCCAGCCCTGCGCCGGTGAACCGCCGCCGCGACGGCACCCCGGTTCCCGCGCACCACTTCACCACCACCGGGCAGAGCGAGCAGGTGCCCTCCCAGAGTTGGCCCTCCAGTCATCTGCAGTTCGACCAGGGCCGCAATGACGGATTCGTGACCAGCGTCGAAGACATCGCACCGGACGCTGACGCCAGCGTGGCAATGGGCTACTGGACCGCCGAGGACCTTCCGTTCTATGCGGGGTTGGCCCGGACTTTCCCCCTCGCCGACCACTGGTTTTGCTCCTGCTTGGGCCCGACGTTTCCCAACCGCCGCTTCCTCATCGCCGCAACCGCGCACGGGCTGATCGACGACGAGGTCGCCAGCATCATCGACTACCCCCGATCCGGCACGATCTTCGACCTGCTCAACCGGCACGGCATCGAATGGATCAACTATCACCACGTCCCGGCTCTACAGCTGATCGGCAAGCGACTCGCCGGGGCCCGCGGTGTCCGCGCATTGACGTTGCTCGCCCGGCAGCTAGTACCCGGGATCGAGGCCCACGTCCGCGGGGAGCTTCAATGCACGGCGAACCTCTACCCACTCGGGCTGGCGCGGACGATCGGGCACCTACGCCACATCGAGCGCTTCTTCCACCATGCCGCAGCGGGCACGCTGCCGCCGGTGAGCATCGTCGACCCCGACTTCGAGGTCTCCTCAGAGGAGAACCCCCAAGACATTCGCCTCGGGGAAGGTTTCGCCGCCGCGGTCATCAACGCTGTCATGCACGGTCCGGCCTGGCCGCACACCTTGCTCATCTGGCTCTACGACGAACACGGCGGATACTACGATCACGTGCCGCCACCCCCGGCAGCCGAACCCGACCACGTGCTTCCGCACAGCCTCCGAGGCGGCATCGGGCCGCTGCGGTGGCTGGCGAAACACGCCGGGCTGTGGCCGCGGCTGCGCGCGCTGGACTCCCGCGACGGACGTTATGACCGGTACGGATTCCGGGTGCCCGCCGTCGTCGTCTGTCCCTATGCCAAAGCCGACTACGTATCCTCGATCCCCTTCGACCACACATCCGCACTCAAGCTCATCGAAGAAAAATGGAACCTGCCACCGCTAACCCGCCGAGACGCCAGCGCGACAGCGCCGTGGGACCTGATCGACCTATCCGCCGTCCCGCCGTTCCTCAACCCGCCGGTACTGCCTGCACCCACGATTCCCTGGCAGCACTAACCCCTCGGTCGCGGTATGACCCCGCCCTCAGCGGGGAACAGCCTTGTGTGCGCCGAGTTCGACAGGAGGGCGGCTTTGGCGGTGCTGGACAGCTGTGGTGTCGAACTCGGCAACAGCAGGGTCGGCTTGCCTCGACCACCACGCCACGGAGTAGCCGCCGTTATTCCGGTGGCGCGTGGCATCCTGACGTCGTGTCCGCGGACGACTTCGCCTCTTTCCGAACGTCGCCCGAGGCCTACGACCTGCACGTCGGGCGCTATGGGCAGGCCTTGGCCGCCGCCCTCGTCGAGCGGGCCGGGGTCGCTGCCGGCGCCCGGGTGCTCGACGTGGGGTGCGGGCCGGGCGCGCTCACGTTGGTCCTTTCTCGCGTGGTCGGAGAGCCGGCGCTGGTGGCGGCGGTCGACCCATCCGACGGCTATGCCCGCGCCTGCCGGGTACGGGTGCCGGGGGCTGATGTCCGGGTGGGGACAGCGGAGGCGCTCCCATTCGAGGCTGCCACCTTCGACGCCGTCTTCGCCCAGCTGGTCGTGAATTTCATGGTCGACGCCGCCGCCGGTGTTGCCGAGATGCGCCGGGTGGCGCGCCCAGGCGCGGTAGTGGCGGCCACCGTGTGGGACTACGCCGGACAGATGCAACTGTTGCGCGCCTTCTGGGACGCTGCCATCGACGTGGCGGGCGAACCGGCAAGCGCTCTCGACGAGGGCCGCAGGATGCGGTTTTGCGACCCTGGAGAGCTAGCGGGGCTGTGGCACGACGCCGGCCTGGTAGATGTGGAGGTGGGCCCGGTGGTGGTGAGCGCGACGTACCGGGACTTTGCCGACCTGTGGGCCCCGTTGGAGGCTGGCGTAGCACCATCGGGTGCGTTCTGCGTATCGCTACCGCCAGTGCGGCGTGCGGCGCTGCGGACCCGGTTCGCCGAGCGCCTCGGCTCGCCTGAGGGATCCTTCCAACTGCAGGCCCGGGCGTGGGCGGTGCAGGGGCGGGCGTGACGCGACCGCCGTGTCACCCATGAGGCTTGCCGATCCACACCGTCTTGGCGTTGCAGAATTCACGAATACCGAAAACTGACAGTTCACGCCCGTAGCCGGAGTTCTTCACCCCACCGAACGGCAGCTCGGGGTATGAGGTGGCCATTCCGTTAATGAACACCTGACCGGCCGCCAGCTCCTCAATAAACCTGTCTTGTTCGGTGGGGTCGCCGGTCCATGCGTTGGACGCCAGGCCGAAGGGGGTGTCATTGGCCAGGCGGATCGCCGCGTCGATGTCCGGCACCGCATAGAGCTGGGCAACCGGGCCGAACACCTCTTCGCGGTACATCCGCATGTCCGGTGTCACCCCGGTGATCACGGTGGGCGGGTAGAACCAGCCGGGGCGAGCTGGGCGCTGCCCGCCGCAGAGCACCTGGGCCCCCTTGCGGACGGCGTCATCGACCAGCTCTTCGACATCCCGCAGACCCTGTTCGGTCGCGAGCGGGCCGACGTCGGTCCGCTCGTCGGTGGGGTCTCCGACGACGAGCGACGACATGTTCTCGACGAACCGCCGCTGGAACTCCGCACCAGCATCGGCGTGGACGATGAAACGTTTCGCGGCGATGCAGCTCTGGCCGTTGTTCTGGCAGCGGGCGGTGGTCGCGACGGTGGCGGCACGGGCTAGGTCAGCTGACGGCATAACGACGAACGGGTCACTGCCACCGAGTTCCAGCACGGTTTTCTTGATTTCGCGGCCGGCGATCTCTGCGACGGATCGGCCGGCCTGCTCGCTGCCGGTCAACGTCGCGGCCGCGACCCTAGGATCTGTCAGTATCTTCTCGACGGCGCCGGAACCGATGAGCAAGGTCTGGAAGACGTCCTGCGGGAAACCGGCCTCCAGGAACACATCCTGCAGCCGTAACGCGGTTTGCGGCACGTTGGATGCATGCTTGAGCAGGCCGACGTTGCCCGCCATGAGGGCGGGTGCGGCAAACCGGACCACCTGCCACAACGGGAAGTTCCACGGCATGATCGCCAGCACCGGGCCGAGTGGCTGCCAGTGGGTATATGCCCTGGCGGCGGACACCGACTCCGGATCGGCTGGTTCGTCAGCAAGAAAGCGCTCCGCGTTCTCGGCGTAAAATTTCGCGCCAGCAGCACATTTAGCTATCTCAGCCTTCGCGGCTTTCAGTGTCTTGCCCATCTCCAGGGTCACCAGCTCGGCGATGTCCTCAGTCTTGCCTTCGAGGATGCCGGCAGCCGCATGCATCCACTCGGCTCGCTGGGCGAAGGTGGTTTTCCGGTAGCCATGAAAGGCGGCCGCTGCCCTGGTGATCCGCGCGTCGATCTCCCGGTCGCTCAAAGCCTCGAAGGCACGCAGCGTCTCACCGGTCGCCGGGTTGGTCGTCGTGATTGCCATCCGGTCGTTCACCTCACCGTTCGTTGGACCCCGAGCCGCCCTGTTCAGCCGTGTGATCTGGGTTCCCCAGCCATCTTCGGACGAATCCTCCGACTCACCCGGTCGCTGCGTCACACGGCCGCCGCCACCCCCCAGCCGGGTTAATTTCGGTCCCCATGTGCGGGTCGGCGCGTGGTTCGGGGTAGCCAATCCTGACCGGCACACCGTGCGCCGGAATGGCGAGAGGAGACATCGTGGGTCTCGGTGACATGTTCGGCGAGTTGAAGCAGAAGGCCGAAGAAATGATCAGAAAGCACCCGGACCAGGTCGAGCAGGGCATCGACAAGGCCGAGGCTTACGCCGACAAGCGGACCGGCGGCAAGCACTCCGATCTGATCGACAAGGGCGCCGACCAGCTGAAGCGGCGCCTCGGCGAGCAGGATCCGCCGCCGCAGTAGAAACTTCGCTGCACCCGTCGGTGGGTCTGCTATCGATGGCCCGCGGGAGGTCGAACAGGCGTAGCTGCGGGAGCGCTTTCAACGGTTGAGGTCAGGACGGTGCGGTGGGTTTGACGTAGCAACAGGGCGAGGCTGATGAACCCGATGATGAGGTAGCCGAACCAGATGCCGACCGAATCCCAGAATGTGTGGAAGATCACGACGAGAACGAAGGTGCCGATCACGGCGGCCAGCCCGCGTGGCCTCCACCGTTGGGTATGGGCCCACCATAGGGCCGCAGCGGCTAGGCCGGTCCAGGCGGCGTGCCCCGCCGGGCTGAGGATGCCACGCAGCAACAGCAGCCCCTCAGCGTCGGACAGGTTCCCGCCGCTGGCCAGCAGGGTCACGAATCCGTAGCCCAAGGTTTCCAACACAGCAAAGCCCATCCCCACCGCCACTCCGATGAGTAGCCCGTCAGCGGGATTGCGCCGGTACCGGGTGAAGATCAGCATTGCGATCGGCACCAGGAGCTTGGTGGCTTCTTCGATCAGGCCGATGTACACCGTCGGCAGGTCACCCAGCCGTCGCATGGTGTCGAACTCCAGCACGCTGGCGGCTGAGGATCCCAGCACCCCACCCAGCAGCGCACAGCTCAACAGAACGCTCAGCGGCAGGTCATAGGCCGGGTTGCGACCGTCGATGTAAACGACGAAGGTCACCGGAATCAGCAGGGCCCCGAGCACGAGCAGCGACGGAACCAATGTTGGATTTCCGGTGATCACCAGAGCCTGCTGGACGGCGATGAGCATCCCAATGCCGACCAGTAGCACCGGCAGCCACGCCCAGCGCCGCGCCCCAGTCGCCCGTGGTCGGCTGCCCGCGTCCATCCCATCCCGCTGGGTGGTCATGACCACCTTCTTCCCCCTTGGCCCGCCGCACGAACCCGACATGCCGACGGTGGGTTACGCCGTCAACAACCGCGGGGCCATACCCTGCTCCGGTGAATACTCTGTCCCGGGACTCCGGGTGGCGGCACCGGTGACGCGGCGGCACCGAATGCTGAGGGTCTGGATGACTGCGCTGGGTCTGCTGCTCATCGGCGGTTGCGCGGGCCAGAGCCCCTCGGCTGGCCAGAACCTCCCAGCTAGTCAGAATCCAGGGTCTGGCCAGAGCCCGTCAAGCCCAAATGCGGCGCCGGCTCCAAACCAAAGCGGGCCACCCGACTGCCGCCGCACTGTCACCCGAGCAGACGACGTCCCGGCAGCCCTCAATACTGCCTCCGCCGGGACTACGGTGTGCTTCACCGGCCACGACCTCGCCGACACCGACGTGACGGTGAACCGCCCGGGCTCCGCGAACGCGCCGGTCAGACTCTTCGCCGACGGGGCCACCGTGCGCAGCATCCACGTCTCGGCAGACCACGTCATCATCGAGGGTTTCACGGTCGCCGGCGGCGACGGTCTCTTCGCCAACGGCACCGACCTGGCCATCCGCCGCAACACTGTCCGGGACACCCAGCGAAGCGGGATCACCTGCGATCCGTGCGAGAACTCGATCATCGAGGACAACACGGTGCGCCATGTCGACACCGCCGGAATCTGGATCAGTGGGCGCCAGATCGCGGTTCGGCACAATACCGTGAGTGGGACAGTGGCCCGCGACAATGGCGACGCCGACGGAATGCGCTTTTTCGGCAACGGTCACCGAATCACTGACAACACCATCACAGATATCTCCGCGACCGGCTACGCCAACCCGCCGCATCCCGACTGTTTCCAAACCTACGACAGCAACGGCCCACCCACCTACGACGTCGTGATCGCGGGTAACACCTGCCGCAACGTCGATGCGCAGTGCCTGATTGCCACCGGCGACCAGAGTGGCAACCACGCCGCCCCGACCAGCGGCCCATCCATCAGCTTCATCGGCAATACCTGCGCGTCCAACGGTGCCCAAGCGGTGAACGTGCGCCGTTGGCCCAACATCGAGCTACGCGACAACAAAATCTCCGGTCCCAACATCACCCGGGGAATCATTATCATCGAGGGCTCGGACGGCTGCGTTGTGGTCGGCAATACCACCGCCGATGGCAAACCTACCGTCGACATCGACGACTCGTCCCGGCAAGGTTCCCAGGTGGAACACAACAGTCCCAGCTGAGGCTCCACGTTCAGCTGATCGGAGCACCGGGAAGTATTGTGCATGGACATTTCCCTGAGCACTCCACTCGACTTTCCCCGCACCGCGATCGTGACCGGATCTGACTCCGGGATCGGTAAGGCCGCCGTGGTGGCTCTGGCCGAGATGGGCTGTGACGTGGGCATCACCTGGCACACCGACGAGCACGGCGCCCAGGCGACCGCCGAGGAGGTTCGGGCAGCCGGCCGGCGTGCGCAGATAAGCCAGCTCGACCTGACGATCCTCCCAGACGCCGCGAATGTGATCGACGAGCTCGCCGAGCTTCTCGGTGGCGTGGACGTGCTGGTGAACACTGCCGGCACCGGTGCTTCCACGCCACTGCTCGACATCGACTACGCCACCTGGCGCAAGGTGCTGGCAACCGATCTGGACGGCGCTTTCCTGTGCCTGCAACGGGCCGCCCGACGGATGGTCGCCGCTGGCCGCGGTGGACGAATCGTGAACATCACCAGCGTTCACGAGCACCAACCCCGGGTCGGCGCTGCCGCTTACTGTGCGGCCAAGGGCGGTTTGGGGCTGTTGACCAGGACCGCCGCGCTGGAGCTGGCCGAGCACAACATCACCGTCAACGCCGTCGCGCCGGGCGAGATCGCCACGCCGATGACCGGCCAGCAGGACATCGACGTGCACCAAGAGCACCGTCCCGGCGTTCCCCTCGGGCGCCCTGGCGATGCCCGGGAGGTCGCCGCCGTGGTCGCTTTCCTCTGTTCTGCGGCGGCGTCGTATGTCACGGGCGCGTCCTGGGCGGTCGATGGCGGGATGCTGCAGATGGGCCCGATGGCCGGCTCGCACCTGCAAGCGCAGGACTGGCGCCGCCCATAGGCGACTAGCACCCCAACACCGTCGCCGGGCCGCAGCGCGTCATCTCATCGTTGGTGATCTTGATTTGGCGCAGCGAGTAGTGCCGCAGATCCGCGAGCTGGCGCGGTCCGAGCCGGTCACAAACCCAGTCCCAGTGCAGCGAGACCCAGTCGCCGGGACCGACCCGATCCACGAACCCACTTCCGTTGACCGCCCGTCTCGCGGTTTCCGCGACAGGTTCGCCCAACGCGAGTTTCCGCCCGTCCCAGGTGAGCGGTTGGCTTCGCACCAGCACCTGGTCGCCGGTCACGCTATCGACCTTGCCCCACCGGATGCGACACCGGTCGAGCACCTCCAGCGCCTGGTGGGCGATACGGTCCTTGCTCAGCAAGCCAACCCATGGGTAGACGCTGAATACGTGGAAGCTGTGGTGTGGTACCCCGCCGGCCAGGACACTGTCGGCTACCTTTGTGAACTGACGGCCGGTGCGGCGGCGAAGCCGCTCGTCCATCGAGTTTCCCAGCGCGGTCGTCCCGACCCGGTCGAGCAGCGGGTTGCCCACCCAGTAGGCCTCTACGACTCGGTGATCGAGAGGGTCGGAGATTCCTGCTGCGCCCGCGATCAGTTCCAGGTACGGCCAGGCACCATCGAACTGCCGCGCCAACGCGGCCAGCCCACGGTCTACCACGCCATTAGCACCGTATCCCAGCAGCGCCTGGCTGTCGGACGGGCCGCAGTAACCCAGCTCGTTGGGTGCGAAGGCATAGCGCACGAACAGCAACGCACCCGGAGGTCTGTCCTGGTCATCGTGCGCTGAACGCACCGCCACCTCCCACCCACGATCGTTGGCGAACCTGCATGGTATCCGTACCGGCAGCCGGGAGAGACCAATAACGTGGGTTCGTGGCCTTCGACATGGACCGTGCCAGGCGCGACACCCCCGGGGTAAGGCGGGTGGCGCACCTGAACAACGCTGGCGCGGCGCTACCGCCGTCGCAGGTCACCGACGCCGTCATCGCCCACCTACGTCGGGAGGCCGAGTTCGGCGGGTATGAGGCCGCCGACGCGGCCGCTGAGCGCATCGAGGCAACGTACCCGGCGATCGCCCGGTTGATCGGCTGCGAAGCCGACGAGGTCGCAATAGTGGAGAACGCGACCAGGGCTTGGGATATGGCCTTCTACGCCATGTCGTTCAAGCCGGGCGAACGCATTCTCACCGCCCACGCCGAGTATGCCAGCAACGTCATCGCCTTCCTGCAAGTCGCTCGGCACACCGGCGCGGTTGTGGAAGTCGTCGACGATGACGAGCATGGCCAGCTCTGCGTCGCCGACCTGCGCCGCCGCGTTGGTAGTGGCGGCGGCGAGGTCAAGCTCATCGCCATGACCCACGTGCCGACCCAAGGTGGGCTGGTCAACCCCGCTGAACAAGTCGGCGCGGTCGCCCGCGAGGCCGGGGTGCCGTTCCTGCTCGATGCCTGCCAGTCAGTGGGCCAGCTGCCCGTCGACGTCGATCGCATCGGCGCTGACCTGCTCTCCGCGACCGGGCGTAAGTTCCTGCGCGGCCCCCGCGGCACCGGCTTTCTCTACGTGCGCCGCGCGCTTCTCGACCAGCTGGAGCCGCCCTTTCTCGACATGCGCGCCGCAACGTGGACCGCTCCGGACCGTTACGAGATCCGCCCGGACGCACGGCGCTTCGAGAGCTGGGAGACCAACTACGCCGGCAAGATCGGGCTGGGCGTCGCCGTCGACTACGCGCTGTCCTGGGGACTTGATGCCATCGAAGCGCGTGTCACGGCGTTAGCCGAAAGCCTGCGGGAGCGGCTGGCAGCCCTCGACGGGGTGCACGTGCACGATCAGGGTCTGCGCCGCTGTGCGATCGTCACGTTCACCGTCGACGGGGTCCCCGCAGCGGCTGTGCAGCGCCGTCTCGCCGAGTCCGGGGTGAACACCAGCGTCTCAGTCGCCAGCTCGGCCCGCCTGGATCTGCCACGCCGTGGCCTGTCCGAGCTGGTCCGCGCCTCGGTGCACTACTACAACACCGACGACGAGCTGGACCGCCTGGTCAACGCACTGCCGCGACCCACTACACCCGCCTTACGGAGCGGGAGGTGAGCCGTCTTCGTCGGGCACCTGCGGCAGCCGCTCGAGGAGCTGCTGGATGGCGATGGGCACGGTGAAACCGGTGGGTCCGACGCTGACGCAGGACCAACGGCCATCGCTGACCACCGGCACGCCGGCGTTGGCCATGCTTTCCACGAGGTCGCCGGCGAGATAGCTATAGCGGGCATCCCAGACCCGTTGACGGTCGGTCTGGTCGAGGGTGTCCCACCATTGATGCGCAAGATTCAGGGAATTGCTCATCGCAAAAATAACCTTTCTCGGGTTTGTGTCTTTGATTACCGGCAGGCCCGTAGAGCGGTGCAGACGGCTATCTCACCGAAGCGTCGGGACTCGCGGATGCGCGCATGTTCTATCAGGGCACGGCTGCATTCATGCACGCCGTTGTTATTGCACGCCGTTGTTATTGCACGCCGTTGCTCGCGGCCGCAATCGGCCGGCTTGAGAGTTTTACTGCTGAGTGGTCCTACCGGGCAGCGAGGCCATCGCCACTGGTGGCGGTGGTGTCGAAAAGCCGTTGCGCAAGTTGGCGTTGAGTGGCGACGAGTTCCTCGACGACCTGACGCTGAGCCTCGAGCAGCTTCTCAAACGGGTCGTGAGCGAGAGAGGCCATCGTCGCACCCGCGGGCGAGTTCAGTGCGGTGCAACCGAGCTTGCGGGCCAGATCGGCCCAGACCTGCAGCGACCTCAGTGACGTGTCCTGACCTTGACGCACAAGCTGGACCATCGAGTCCTGCACCCGTTGGGTGGTCGGGTCTGCGGCGACCGGCTCACCGGTCATATCCGCGGCGGCGTGCAACGACCGGAAGTCCCGGTCGTCGGCGGCCCGTCGGTGGTCTTTGATCTGAGTGGACATGCTGTGGCTCCAAGGGTCTCAAGGATGCTGGCTTTGCCGTCCACGTACCACCGTCCTCATCGTCGGCGAGGCGCGCAACCGCCGGTACGATAAATCGAGGTAACGATCCGCGTTGCCCACCGAGATCGCAGTCAGCCGATGCGGTGAATCGCCGATGCAAGCCACTGCGGGATCGCCGGCCCGGACACCTCGCGGACGGACTCCAGCGCGGTCAGGGTCGGATGCCCGGCCGCGAGCAAGGCGCTGTCGGTGCCCGCCACCGGCGGGGCCAGCGTCTCGACCTGCGCGAGGTGCAGCTGGCCGTCGTCCACCCGGTCGACGGTGGTCTGCACGGTGCCGAACTCCGCGAGTGCGGCGTAGCGCAGCTCGCCCAGCGCCTCGGCTGGCCGATCTGGGATGTTAAGCGTGAGCACGGTGCCCCGCGGAGCACCGGTCAGCAATCCCAGAACGTCCGGCAACAGGTGCCCGACGGTGGACCAGTGCGGCGCGCCGGCAGGGTGCCAGCCGACGTCAAGCGACACAGCTAGCCCGGGTAAACCGTTCAACCCCGCGGTCAGTGCCGCTCCTACGGTGCCGGAATGCAAGATCGCGCGGCCCAGGTTCGCTCCATGGTTGACCCCCGCCAGGACCAGTTCCGGTGCCGGATCCAACCAGCCGCGGACCGCCGCACGCACGATGTATGCCGGTTGGGCGTCCACGGCATAGGTCTCGACGCCGGGCAGATCGGTCAGCTGCCGTCGCTCGATCGGCGTCTGGCCCTGCCGGGTCGTCGCGATGATTCCGGCGCTGGCCCCGCTGGACTGCCGCGCTGGTGCGGCCACCACGACCTCCAGGCCGGCCGCGACCGCTGCGGCAGCCAGCGCAACGAGGCCCGGTGCGTCGATGCCGTCGTCGTTGGTCACCAAGACCTTGCGTCGCGCTGGCACAGTCAGCTTCCTCCCGGTGGTTTCGGGTAGTTCGTATTACGCGGTTGTGCGATCCACGGCGTAGGCGACGACGTCGGCCAGCTGTCCGCTGGTGCGGTAGATCCGTCGTTGCGCGTCTGCCCCGTTGCCCCGGCTGAGCACGGCAGCGATCTGATCTTCGACAAGCTCGACGTCGCCGTAGTCGTCGAGCACCGGGCGGATGTGGTCGACGAGTGCGCGGATCACCTGCGCTGCCGGCGCCGGCCGGCCCGCCGGATTGACGAGATCACCGTTGAGCCCGGAGCGGGCGGCTCGCCAGCTCGCCAGCCGCAGCAGCTCGGTACGGATGGGCGCCGCAGGCACACCAGCACGCCAGGACCGCGCAGCGGTGTCGACCAAGGCTCTGACCAGGCCGGCCATCAGCACGGCATCGTCGGCGTCGAGGCACACGTCGGCGACGCGCACTTCTACCGTCGGGTGCCGGCGGGACAGCCGCGCGTCGAAATAGACCATCCCCAGATCGAGTATCGTCCGAGTCTCGATCATCGCCCGCGTGGTGGCGTGGTAGGTTTCGGTGGAGCCGAACAGCTCGGTCGGCCCAGCCGACGGCCAGCGGCCCCAGACCTGCGACCGGAAGCTGGCGTAGCCACTGTCGTGTCCCTGCCAGAACGGCGAGTTGGTGCTCAGGGCGAGCAAGCAGGGCAGCCATCCGCGGATTCGGTCCAGCACCGCCACCCCCTCCGACTCCGACTCGATCTCAACGTGCACGTGGCAGCCACAGGTAAGCTGTTCCTCGGCGGTCACCCCGAATTCATCCACCATCCGCTGGTAACGAGGCGACGAGCTGATCGACGGTTCGGTCGCAAGCGGCGAGCTACCCAGTGCGACGATCCGGGCGCCCTTGCCCTCGGCGGCCTCGTTCGCCGCACGCCGCCAGCGCCGCACTTCCACTGAGAGTTCCTCCAGCGACGCGCACGGCTGGGTGTTCGTCTCGAGCTGCTGGCGGGCCAGCTCGGAGGTAAGCGCTTGCTCAACCGGTTGGCCGCCGTCCGCCGCATGGCTCAGCACCGCCGCGGCCAACGCCAGCGCCCGGCCACTGTCCGGGTCGACCAGCAGCAACTCCTCTTCCACCCCTACGCTGCGCGGCACCCCGTGATCGTGCCACTAAGGGCGGCCCCCAACGCCGGTGCCTAGCTCGTGCGCGCGACCGCCGGGAACCTTGGGCGCCAGCGGCGGCGTCGACATGCCGGCACCATCGCGCAGGCCACCCAGGAACTCCTCCAGGGCTTCTCGCGAGGTGTACCGGGGTGACCAGCCCAATTCAGTCCGAGCCCGGGTGATGTCCATGATCGGCAACCGCAGGAATGCGTCGAACAGGTAGGGAGAGGCTGGAATCAGGTGCAACTGCCACGCCAGCCACAGCGCGGTCCGGACCGGCCAGAGCGGGACCGAAACGATGCGGGCGCCGAAACACTCAGCCAGCATGGCCGCATCCACGACGGGTTCGGCGGCGATGTTGAACGCGCCGCGCACCTCGCTTAGCGCGGCCAACCGGTAGGCCTGGCCGGCATCGGCGGTGTGCAGCGCTTGGAACCGCAGCCCCGGCAGGTCAGGCACGATCGGCACCAAACCCGGCCGCACCAGCTTGTTGGGCAGCAGCGGTCCGATGAACAAGCGCCGTTGCTGGCTGGCCGACTCCCGCTTGAAGATGAATCCCGGGCGCAGCCGCACCACCCGAACCTCGGGATGGGCGCGCTCGAAGGCGTCCAGGCTTCGTTCCACGTACGCCTTCTCCCGGGTGTAGCCGGCGGTGGGCCAACCATCAGTGGGCCAATCCTCGGCAACGGCCCGATCCTTCGGACCGGGCGAGTACGCACCGACCGAGGACGCGCACACCAATGCCGGCACTCCAGCCTCGGCCACGGCCTGGAACACCCGCTTGGAGCCTCCGACGTTGGCGCCCCAGGTGACCAGCGGATCGTGGCTGGGTTGGAACAGCCACGCGAGGTGGATAACCGCGTCCGCGCCGCGAAACAGGCCGACCAGCGCGTCGTGTTCGATATCGGCCTGGGCCCATTCAGTCCGCGGTGCCGACCACTGCGGTCGCCGGCGCGCCACGCCGAGGATCGACCCCACCCTTGGGTCTTCGGCAAGCGCGGCGACGACGCTGGTGCCGACGTTGCCGGTCGCACCGACCACTACGACCCGCGCGGCTTTCGGCCTCCCGTTAGCGGGCATGGCTCAGTCCTGGAATCGGGGCGCTACGCGCGCCGCTGACTCGGAAGATGGCATGCTCTAGGGCTACCCAGCCTGCCGGCCCGGAAACCGCTGGCTCGGTCCCGCCTTGCCGTCCCGGACGTCTGTCAAGGCAAGCTGAACCCAGACCGTCCGGGGCGAGTATGTTGAGCGTTGTTAGCGTGGCGCTGACCAGGGAGGCGACGATGGGCGAGTTGAGCCCGTGGCATTTGTTGATCGTGGCGGCGGTCTTCATGCTGCTGTTCGGTGCCAACAAGTTGCCGCAGATGGCCCGTTCGGTAGGGCAGTCGATGCGGATCTTCAAGGCAGAAACCCGCGCCTTGTCCGGTGAGAAGGAGCCCGAGCAGCTACAGCGGCCACAGCCTCAGCAGAACCCGCAGCCTGCGCACCAGCCGACTCCGCCGGCACAGTCTGCGCAGCCGCCGTCTGCTTAACCGCACTCTGCGTTAATCTTCTTGCGGCAAGTCGAAGACGTAACCGACCCCACGGACCGTCCGGATACGAGTAGGCCTGTCCACGTCACTCTCGATCTTGGTGCGGATCCGACGAATGTGCACCTCCAAGTAGTTGCGGGCGTCTGCCCGATCCGGGCCCCATGCGTTGTCCAGTAACTCGCGCCGGGTGACGACGCGACCCGCGTTGTCCATCAGCTGCCGCAGGATCAGGAACTCCTTGTGTGGCAGGTGAACCGCTGCGCCTCGGACCAGGAGCCGGTGCCCATCAAGCTGCAGCTCTATATCCCCGATTCGCAGGATCCGCAGCAAACCGAGAGTCTGCGGATCAACCGGCAAGTAACGGTAAGCCTGCGGAGTGTTCGTCGGCCCCCAGCTCTCGATCGATGACATCAGCCGAACCGCCCCGAGATATAGTCTTCAGTGGCTTTCTCCGTCGGATTGGAGAAGATCTTCTCCGTGTCGTCGAGCTCCACGAGCCGGCCCGGCTTGTCGGCGGCCGGTAAGTTGAAGAAGCCGGTCCGGTCAGAAACCCGTGCAGCCTGCTGCATGTTGTGCGTCACGATGACGATCGTGTAATCCTGCTTCAATTTCCCAATCAGGTCTTCGATCGCCAGGGTGGAGATCGGATCCAATGCCGAGCACGGCTCATCCATCAGCAGAACGTCCGGTTGCACCGCAATGGCGCGCGCGATGCACAGCCGCTGCTGCTGGCCGCCCGACAGGCTGCCGCCGGGCTTACCGAGCCGGTCTTTCACCTCATTCCACAAGTTGGCGCCGCGGAGAGAGCGCTCAGTCACCTCATTCAACAGAGCCTTGTTGCTCACTCGCTGCAGTTTGAGACCGGCGACGACGTTGTCTCGGATGGACATCGTCGGAAAAGGGTTGGGCCGCTGGAACACCATGCCTACCGCACGACGCACTTCGACTGGATCGACATCCGGCCGGTAGATGTCCTGTCCATCGAGCTCTACCCGGCCCTCGACCCGCGCCCCTGGGATGACCTCATGCATTCGATTGATCGTGCGCAACACCGTGGATTTGCCGCAGCCCGAGGGGCCGATAAACGCGGTAACGGCGCGTGGCGGCACCGACAGACTCATCCCCTGCACAGCATGAAACTTGCCGTAGTAGATGTCGACATCTTTCATCTGGATATTCTTGGCCATGGCAGGTCCAATTTTTAGGGGGTTAGCTACGGACACTCGCAAGGCGGGCAAGCACTCGGGCGACAATGTTGAGGACCAAGACGATCAGAATCAGCACCAAGGCCGCCGCCCAGGCCCGGTTGATTGCCGTCTCATTAGGCAAGGCCGCCTCACCGAATACGAACAGTGGTAGCGAAGCCTGTGCTCCGTAGAATGGATTGAAGTTAAGTGCCGGGTTGCCGAATACCGTGACCAACAGCGGCGCTGTCTCCCCCGTGACCCGCGCGATGGCGAGCATCACCCCCGTCACGATTCCGGCCAGAGCTGAAGGTAAAACAATTCGCACCACAGTAACCCACTTTTGTATCCCCAGTGCATAGCTACCCTCCCGGAGACTGTCCGGGACGATCTTCAACATCTCCTGCGCCGACCGGACCACGGTGGGTAACATCAAGACCGTCAGCGCCATTGAGCCAGCGAAACCGGAAAAGCTCTGTCCCAACGCGAGGATCCACAACGCGAAGATGAACAGTCCGGCAACGATCGAGGGAAGGCCGGTCATCACGTCGACGAAGAAGCTCACGAACCGGCCAAGCCGCCCGGAACTGTATTCAACCAGGTAGATCGCAACAAGGACGCCGAACGGGACCGCCATGAGTGTGGCCAGGCCGACCTGCTCTAGTGTGCCGATGATTGCCTGGTATATGCCACCATTCGCGTCCTGCTCAGCGACGCCGCGCATTGTGTGGGTGAGAAACGATCCGCTGAGGACGGCCGTACCCTTGGCGATCGTGAATCCCAGCACCGCGACCAACGGCAAAACGGCGGCACAGGAACACGCCACCACGATGCTGGTCACCAATCTGTCTTTGGCCCTGCGCCGGCCTTCGACCAGCGCCGAAACGGTCGTCTGCGCCACCACATAGAGTGCCCCCCCGACCAGGAGGAACGCGACCCGTCCCTGCATCGGCGTGGCAGCGAACAGGACCATGGTCACCGCGACAGCGCCAGCCGCGATCGCAGCTAGCGACCAGCCCGACAGCCGCGCTCGAATCAGGGTTGAGTTCCCCGTCGACGCCACATCGACCAGCGTCATGAGGTACCTCCGCGACCATTTTTCCCCACGATCGCGCGCGCCCCGAAATTGACGATCAGTGTGATGATGAATAACACCAGACCCGACGCGATCAACGCGCCCCGGCCGATCTCACCCGCCTCTCCATAGCGAGTGGCGATATTAGCTGCGATAGTGTTGCCACCGGGTTCGAGTATGTGGAGGCTGATCGCGTAGTTGGCCGACAGCACAAGCGCTACCGCGATCGTCTCACCTATAGCCCGACCGAATCCGAGCACCGTCCCACTGATAATACCTGAGCGTCCGTATGGCAGGACCGCGGTACGGATCATCTCCCATTCGTGGCGCCAATAGCCCACGCCGCCTCGATTTGCTCGCGCGGTGTCTGAATAAATACTTCACGGGAGATGGCGGAAATGATTGGGATCGCCATCACCGCGAGCACTACGGAGGCGGCGAAAATTGACTTTCCGTAGGTGCCATTGGAGGCAAAAAGCGGAATGAACCCCAGGTAGTGATTTAAGAACGTCGACGGAGCAATGATGTTGGGGACAAGATAGGTTAAGCCCCATAATCCGAAGACTACGCTCGGAACCGCGGCCAATAAGTCCACAACATAAGCCAACAGACGAGCTAGCCATCGTGGCGCATAGTGGCTGGTAGCTAGCGCAACACCTACGGCCACTGGCACGCTGATCAGCAACGCTAACAGCGATGTCAACACACTGCCGAAAGCTAGGGCCGCGATACCGAAGGATGAGGGTGTACCGTCGGGGGCCCATTTCAGCGTGGTGAGGAAGCTCGTGGTATCCGCATTGAGCGCGGGGATCGCTTGCAGCACAAGAAACACTGCGATAGCGGCCATGATAACTAGCAGTAAAGCACCGGATCCCTGGGCCAGCATCCGGAAGATTGCATCACCACGTCGGCGAGTCCGCCGGTCTAATTTCCCGCCGGGTGGCGTGCTCGGCATTGGCGGTTGCCTGACTAGCGACGACGAGTGAGGTCCACGGGTGTCCGGACCTTGCGCGGACGGTGCCGTCGAGACCACCGCGCATTCTGGTTCGTCCATGCTACATCCTCATATCCGTGAACTTCCGAGTGTGCGCAATTGATAACCGCCCTCTTCCATTCCGGTGTGGCCCAGCAAATAACCGCGGCACTAGCCGAGAGATCCAACTGTCTGCCGCACCTGTTGCTGCAGGCTGTCCGGCAACGGTATGGATCCCTGACTCGGGAGCTCCTGCTGACCCGCCGGGCTGACCGCGTAACTCAAGAAGTTCTTGAGTAACGGCAGCTTATCCGCAGCATTTCCCTTCGAACATACTATTTCGTAGGTGACGAGGAGGTTCGGGTACGCGGCGGCATCGGTGGTTGCGTAATCGAACTGCAGCTTCAGGTCACCGCCAGTGCCAGGAACCTTGGCTTTGGACAGGAAGTTGACCGCGTTGTCCTGGGTAAGCGCGATGAACTTTCCCTCGGCATTGCCGACCGCCGCGTAGGAAATCTGGCTCTGCGTCGCAAATGAAAGCTCGAAGTATCCGATACCACCCGGGGTGGACTTCACTCCCTGCGCAACGCCCTGGCTACCCTTGGCTCCTTGCCCACCCGGTGCAGCCCAGTTCTTGTTGGTACCGAACGTCCAGTCCGTCTTAGCGTCATTCGTCAGGTAGTTGGTGAAGTTGAAGGTCGTGCCAGAACCATCAGATCGGTGGAAGGCCTGGATCCCCAGTGATGGAAACTGCGTGCCAGGATTGTCCCGCGCGATCGCCGCATCGTTCCAGTTCGTGATTTTTCCAGCAAAGATCTTGGCTAAGTTGCTCGCCGATAGGTTCAGCGTCTTCGTAACTCCGGGGACGTTGTACCCGATAGCGATCGGGCCACCGACCAGCGGAATATTGACTGCAGGCCCATTCTGACAGCGTGCGTCCGCCGCTTGCTGTTCTTTGCCCTCAGCCAGCGGGAAGTCGGATCCTGCGAAGTCTATCTTTCCGTCTGTGAACTGTTGAACACCCTGTCCAGAGCCCCCGCCGGCATAATTGATATTGGCGGCAGAACATTTGTTGAGATAATCCTTGATCCACTGCGCGATGGCATTCTGCTGGGCCGTGGAT
Organism: Pseudonocardiaceae bacterium; assembly: GCA_025924655.1. Classification (GTDB taxonomy): domain Bacteria; phylum Actinomycetota; class Actinomycetes; order Mycobacteriales; family Pseudonocardiaceae. Next base: position 18,083 of record JAICHZ010000036.1, read on the forward strand.
CCGGCGGCAGTCAACGATCCGGGACTGCAGGTGATGGCCACCGCACCGGCGGGGTTGGTCGACGGCACGCCTACGCCGCCGCCGGTGTCCGAGCCGCATGCGGTGGCTACCAGCCCCGACCCAGCCAGCAAGCCGAGTACAACTCGATGTCGCTGGAGTTTCACGAGATCTCCGTAGGTGGGAGGAATGTGGGTACCACAGCCGTACGGCTGCTCGCGCAATTTATTCAACTCAAGTCGGAGCGCGGGTAGACCTCAGCTAGTCAGAAAGTGAACAACACATGAACCTTCACTCAGACGAGCCCGGGAGCATCACCCACATGGCCCCACGTCAGGCAACCGGATCAACAATACGTGATCGAACGGTGC